>NZ_JBFRKQ010000043.1:19643-20193 GCF_041469505.1 Vibrio sp. 10N.286.49.E11 | reverse complement strand
TCATCATTAGCTACAACCGTCGCATCTCCACCAACCGTAAGGTCGCTAGCTGTCAGGTCATCGCCTTCTACGTCAGAAGCTTGCGATAGAAGCTGCTCTTGACTTAGACGAATCGAACCGTCTTCGTCGATTGAGTACGCTAAGTCACCAGACACTGGCGCATCATCAACTGCTGTAACACTCACATCGATGTTCGCTGACACTGTATCGGTGCCGTCTGATACATCAAAACCGAAGTTTACGTCACCATTGAAGTTCTCATTTGGTGCGAAGGTATACGTACCGTTGCCGTTGTCGGTAAGAATACCGTCGCCACCGTCGTAGGTCACACCTTCAACCGTTAGGTTGTCACCTTCGATGTCAGTAGCGCCTGTTAATAGGTCGGCATCAGTGAAGATAAGTGTGCCGTCTTCTTCAACGCTGAACTGTTGATCTTGAGGTACTGGCAGGTCGTTAACTGGGTTAACGGTTAGGTCTGCTGAAGCTTGAACGGTATTGGTGCCATCAGAGATATCAAAGCTGATATCGATGTCACCATTGAAGTTCTCAT
>NZ_JBFRKQ010000043.1:18334-18849 GCF_041469505.1 Vibrio sp. 10N.286.49.E11 | reverse complement strand
ATCGTGAAGCTGCCGTCATCGTTGGCTACAACCGTCGCATCACCGCCAACCGTAAGGTCGCTAGCTGTCAGGTCATCGCCTTCTACGTCAGACGCTTGAGAAAGTAATTGCTCTTGGCTTAGACGGATAGAACCATCTTCATCGATTGAGTACGCGAGGTCACCCGATACAGGCGCATCATCAACTGCCGTAACGCTCACATCAATGTTAGCTGATACCGTATCGGTGCCGTCTGAGACATCGAAACCGAAGTTTACGTCGCCATTAAAGTTTTCATTAGGAGCGAAGGTGTACGTACCATTACCGTTGTCGGTCAAGATACCGTCACCACCGTCGTAGGTCACACCTTCAACCGTTAGGTTGTCACCTTCAATGTCTGTTGCGCCTGTAAGCAGATCCGCGTCTGTGAACAGTAAAGTACCGTCTTCTTCAACACTGAATTGCTGATCTTGAGGAACTGGCAGGTCATTGATTGGGTTAACGGTTAAATCGGCAGAAGCTTGAACGGTATTGGT
>NZ_JBFRKQ010000043.1:16980-17552 GCF_041469505.1 Vibrio sp. 10N.286.49.E11 | reverse complement strand
GGCGTAATCGTGAAGCTGCCATCATCGTTTTGAGTAACGGTTGCATCACCGCCAACCGTTAGGCCGCTAGCAGTCAGGTCATCGCCTTCCACGTCAGAGGCTTGAGAAAGCAGCTGCTCTTGGCTTAGACGAATCGAACCGTCTTCATCGATTGAATAAGCTAAGTCACCAGACACAGGCGCATCATCAACCGCAGTTACACTCACATCGATGTTTGCAGAGACCGTATCGGTGCCGTCAGACACATCAAAACCGAAGTTTACGTCGCCATTGAAGTTTTCATTCGGTGCGAAGGTGTATGTGCCATTACCATTGTCGGTAAGAATACCGTCACCGCCATCGTAGGTCACACCTTCAACCGTTAGGTTGTCGCCTTCAATATCAGTCGCACCTGTTAATAGGTCAGCATCAGTGAAAATAAGTGTGCCGTCTTCTTCAACGCTGAACTGTTGGTCTTGAGGTACTGGCAGGTCATTAACTGGGTTAACGGTTAGGTCAGCCGATGCTTGAACCGTATTGGTACCATCTGAGATATCGAAGCTAATATCGATATCACCATTGAAGTTCTCATC
>NZ_JBFRKQ010000043.1:0-16252 GCF_041469505.1 Vibrio sp. 10N.286.49.E11 | reverse complement strand
TTGAAGTTCTCATCTGGCGTGATGGTGAAGCTGCCGTCATCATTAGCTACAACCGTTGCATCACCGTCAACCGTTAGGCCGCTAGCAGTAAGGTCATCGCCTTCAACATCAGATGCTTGTGATAACAGTTGCTCTTGGCTTAGACGGATAGAACCATCTTCGTCGATTGAGTACGCTAAATCGCCTGACACAGGTGCATCATCAACGGCAGTTACACTTACATCGATGTTGGCAGAGACCGTATCGGTGCCGTCTGATACATCGAAGCCGAAGTTTACGTCGCCATTGAAGTTTTCATTTGGCGCAAAGGTGTAAGTCCCGTTGCCGTTGTCGGTCAGGATACCGTCGCCACCATCGTAGGTCACACCTTCAACCGTTAGGTTGTCACCTTCAATGTCTGTCGCACCAGAAAGGAGGTCAGCGTCGGTGAAGACAAGAGTTCCATCTTCCTCGATTTCAAACGTTTTATCTTCAGGAACAGGCGCGTCATTAATCGGACGTACCGTTAAATCAATTGCGCTACTAATCGTTTCTTGGCCGTCACTGATATCGAAAGTAAGGTCAAGTTCACCATTAAAGTCAGCTGAAGGAACAACGGTGAAAGTACCATCACCATTGTCTTGAACTGTTGCATCAGCACCAACTTGAACGTTGGAAGCAACAAGCTCGTCCCCATCTACATCACTTGCGTATTCGAGTAATTGTTCTTGAGTGAATGTTATGGAGCCATCTTCATCCATGATGTAAGCCAGATCTTGTTCAGCTTCTGGTGCATCATTTTCACTTTCGACTTTGATTTTAAACGTTTCGCTTACCGTTTCAGAATCAAAGTCATCTTCTACTTCGCTGATGGTCTCTTCGTCAGAAGCTTGAACATCAACTGCAAATGTCTCTTCTACTGTTTGTGAATCTAGCTCATCACCAACTTGTTGGTCATCCGACTCTGAAGATGTCGCACTCGGCGCTGCTGATGTACGCGCAGCTTGACCTTGTTCTTCATTACCTTCCGCGTCTGCGCCACCTGTCGCAGCCTCTGCGTTATCACCACCTACAGCTTGTGCGCCCGCTCCAGCTCCGCCACCACTGCCAGCAGCGTTATCCGAACCAGCGTCAGAAGCGGCTCCACCAACTACATTGGATTGTGCAGCGTCTGAATCTCCATCACTTTCTGGCGTCTCTTCTTGCACAGCCGCACCAGAAGCAGAGGCATCTTCAGCATTACCTGCACCACTCGGATTTTCGTCTAAAGCCTGGTTAACTTCGTCTGCCGCATCCGCATTTTCAGCACCCGTCGCTATTGTCGACGCAATCGTGTTTTGTTGATTTTGTTGATTCTGCTGTTGGGAGGGCGTACCCGCGTCGTTCGTGTCCGTTTGTTCTACCGCGTCATTTAGATCTTCATTTTGGTTGTTTTGGTTATTTTGGTTATTTTCGCCTGCCATTACAGCCTCCGTTGCTACTAGCTAACTGATCGTATTTATAGAGGCATTAAAGGACATCATTTTGAAAAACCAATTTTTTATACAACATTTTTCATAATTTCTTTTTAAAGAGAAAGAATCAAAAAAAATTTGAAAACTGCCTTTAAAGATCCTTAGTTATTGTGATTAAAGCAATTAAGGCAGTGGAGCGATGATAGACATGACGAATTTGTTGCGCTCGGTCGACAACAACCACAAAGGGCTGCAATTGCTATTAGGCGACTTTTACAATGACTTTTCTGACGCAGCCCTAAATATAGAAGCGCTTCATAACGGTAATCATTTTGATGAACTCAATAGTTACTCAAAACGATTGAAGACCATCTTAACGTTGCTTTGCGACCAAGACCTTCCGCCAAAAATGGCCAAATTGGAACATTTGAGTAAGCACGAATTCCCTGCACCTGAAGAGCTTTTAGAGGATGTAAAAACTGAATTGCACAACGTCAATCGACAAATCAATCACTTGTTGGACATTAAGGAAGTAATAGATGACAAGTCATCGAGGTAGTCATGAGCAATAACCAAATAGAACATCACTTAAGAAAAGCGCTCGTTTCTAATAATGAGTCTTCTAAGGTCACAGCTGATGACACCATTGTGCTTGCAAGTGCCATGACCAGTGTTCACAAAACGTTGCTCATTATATTCTTGCTCGCTTTGGTCGCTATTGCGGTGGCGTCACAAGCACGTATCGATATTGTTGTTTCTGTACGTGGCGAACTGCTATTGGAATCGGATGTTGAGAAAGTTCAGCATTTAGAAGGCGGGATATTAGAAGAATTGTTAGTCAGAAAAGGGGAAGTCGTTTATGAGGGCCAACCTATCGCTCGAATACGCTCACTTGACCGTAACACTCAACTTGATACCGTCAATACTGAAATTATTCAGATAGAGCTCGATAAGATTCGTTATGAAAGCTTACGCGACATGATAGAGCCTAACTTCGACGCTTTCATTGAGAAATACCCTGAGCAAGTTCAGGTCAACATGAATACCTGGAGACAAGAATTCTCTAAAAACCGTTCAAATGAAGAACTCATTACACACGATATTAAGCACAAGAACTCGTTGATCAGTTCAATGTTAAAGCGTCGCAAAAGTTCAGAGAATCAACTCTCTCTGATACGTAAGCAGCTCAACATCAAAAACACCCTCTATAAAGAAGAGATGGCGTCTTATGTCGACGTTCTTAACATGAAAGTACAAGAGTCGAATATGGTGCGTGAGATTGAGAACCTTGACGAATCTGTGATGAATGAGCGTTTCCAACTCGACAAACTGGAAAAGCAACACCGTGACTTGGTTGAGAATCGAAACTCTGAGTACCAAGCACAAATCATTCAAGCGAACAAAGACCTCAAGCTAAAGCGAATCTTACAACCGCAGCATTCCGACAAGGTTGATCGCCTAGTCGTCTACTCGCCAGTCGATGGTGTGGTCGATAAACTTCACTTCAATTTCCGTTCTGCTGTGATTCCGCCAGGAGAAAGTATCGCCGATATTGCCCCAATAAATAATTCGTTACACGGTGAAGCGAAGATCCCACGTAAAGACATGGGATTTGTCGAAATTGGTCAGGCAGTGAAAGTAAAAATGGATACCTATAACTTTGCAAAATACGGGTTTGTTGAGGGAACCATCGCCTCAATCAGCCGTTCATCATACGAAGAAGAAGACGCTGAATTCTATTTAGCTGAGATTGAAATTGACCGAAACTTTCTTGAACGAGGAGGCACTCAATACAAGTTATCACCTTACATGGAGTTTACCGCTGATGTGAAAACAGGCTCGCGTCGCGTGATCGAATACGCTGCGAAACCGGTGATGTCAGCCATCGAGGATGCTTTCGATGAGAGATAATCAATGAGCGGTAAACCTTCGTACAATATTTCCATACCCGCCCTACGTCTAAGCATACTATTTAGCGTGGTATTGGCTGCGCTCGCTTTCTATTTATACTTTTCTTGGTCAAAAATAGATTCAGTCGCACAAGTGCAAAGCGCCCCACTGCTCATACAAGCCCAGAAGCTTAATCAGACCATAGAACAAGATATTCAAACTCTGCAACAATGTTTAAGTACCAACACTTGCGGCACTAACGAATTCAACCTGGTTAACTTGAAGCTTGAAATTGATGAATTTCGCTCTTTAGCCTCGTTGAACAAAACCGAGTTCAGCTTGGTTGGGGCAACTGAATACACACAACTGGAATTGGCGATTAATCGTTTCTCCGATAGCGCAAAAACACGTAACGACGTATTAGGCTTGTACCTTTCATTGACCAATAACTATCTGCAGATGGACGACAACTATCGCACCATGTTTAACAACCATGCAAATGACTTAATGTCAGAAAAAAACGAGTTCTTTATCTGGTTGTTTATGGTGGTCGTGATATTGGCTGTGATTACGATTCTATCCAACTCAGTTGCTATGTTGAAGCTAAAGAAATCCAGTTCTAACGAACGCGAAATCGACTATGAATTCGATGCCCTGTATCAAGAGCTGAAGCAGCTAGATTTACAACGTCTTGAAGAGCTTCTTAATGAAGTTAGCATCAACCCCAAGCAGCGTCAGATTTACTCTCATCTCAAACTTATTTTCAGTAAATTAGAAGACCAAAAGCGCAATAACGATCTCTACAAACAGTTGTATGCGCTGATCGGTTATGAGATTCGCGGAATTACAAACACCATCAACGGTGGTGTCCAATATCTGGTTCAAGAAACCGATGAAAACGGCGTGTTGATGGCGAACGATATTACCTCTGCGTGTAGCACACTATCTGAGTTAGCAGAAAACTATAATCGCTTGATATCACAGGGTACGGAAAGCAAGTCGAAAGAGTTCTCTTTACTGAGCGTGTTATCTGAATTAATGATTCATATCAGTGCCAAAGTACAACGTAATGAAAGCCAACTTGACTGTTTTATCTCTGACAACTTACCGAATCGTGTTGCAGGCCAATCCACCAGCTTATTCTGGATACTGTTCCTTCAACTTTCTAACGCTATTCAACTCAAATCAAATAAGAAACTGTTTGTAACGATTGAATCGGGTGCGGCTTCAGACATGGAAAATACCCGTGTCACCATCAACCTCAACTTCTTATCAACACTGGATGTTTCTGTTGCCAAGCTCAACAAACTCCATTGGAGCGCACACAAAGACCATACAGCCAGCACAGATGACTTAGCGAAAAGCGTTCTGAAGGATTACGGATATTACGAGAGCCACTGGTTCCAGTCAGGGGCTCAGGAACGTTTTCAGATCGAGCTTGATCTTAAGGCTAAGAACTTCCACACAGAGAAAACTCGCTTTGATGGCAAGCGTTTACTCTTGTGTGCTAATACTCAAGTTCGCATCGATGTGATGAAGAAAATGCTCAGTAACTTGGGGCTTGATATCACCGAGATTCGCACTGCAAATGAGCTTTTCTCAGCGGCGAAAACGTTCGGTGATTACGATGCGATAATGTTGACCGATACCTTTGAACCCAACAAGCTGCCGTCGTTGAGCAAGACGGTGAAATCTCAGCTTAAGAACCACCCAAATACCAAGTTACTGTTGTCAGTGACCAACACTCAGCAAGCACAAGAGTGTCATAGCTTCGTCGACAAAATCATCAACGCTCCTGCTATCCCTTACGAGTTCATTCCAAACCTACTCACCATTATGGAAGCGGAAGCATCGGAAGAACAGATGGAAAACAGCTCATTCCTTATCGTAGAGGATGACCGAGTTCAACAAATTTTACTGAAACGAATCTTGACCAAACAAGAATATGAACCAGACATGGTTGGCGATGGCGCCGATGCCGTGAAGCACTTTATGAACAAGCGTTCTGACATCATCTTCATGGATTGCATCATGCCGGGTATGGGTGGCATCGAAGCCACAAAACGCATTCGCCAATTCGAACAAGAAAACGAGAAAAACCCTTGTACCATCATAGGTGCAACCGCATTGACCAGCAGTAACGAACACCAGGCTTGTATTGAGGCCGGAATGGATTACGTAATCAGCAAACCTTATAAAAGCGACCAAATCATCAAGGTGATCAACAAGTATGTGGCGGTACAAAAACTTAACTAGCAGCATCATAGCTGCGCTTACATTAAGCACGACACCTTCAGCATCGGCGACTACCCTGCTTGAAGCGGTAGAGCTCGGCCTGCAAAACAGCCTGTCTCTTCGCGCTAGTGATAAGGGCGTGGAAGAAAACGAGTACAACATTGGTATCAGCCGCTCAAAATTTCTTCCTTCCCTCAATGGTGCTGCCGATACCACATGGAATGAAAATGAAACCTTGCTATCAAGTGTGCCTGATGAAACTTCAAGCTATAACTCGAACAGCTACAGCCTTTCCCTTTCTCAATCGATCTTCAATCTGGGCGATATTTTCAAATATGGGACGGCAAAGCTCGACTTCAACATTGAAGAGATTAAACACGAGAACAAAATCCAAAGCACTATTTCAGAAATCGGCTCTCAATACTTTGAGTATTTGAAAAACAACGCACAAATTAAAGCGACCAAGGTAGAGCTTAAGTCGTCTGAGACGCGTGAACATCAAATGCGACGCAATGTGGAACTCGGCAATACAGCCGCCAGTGAGCTTTACGAAGTGATTGCTCAGAAAGAAGGTGTGTCGAATCGATTGAGAACCTTGCAGAAAGACCGTCGCGTCATTCTCAACGGGCTATCGATTCAGATTCAATACCCTATCACTCCGTCTCAAGATATCTACGAAAGTGTGCCTTTAAAAGAGATAAACGAAACCGAACAACGATCAATCATGGATCAAGCGTTAAAGCTCAACAACGACTTGTTAGTGGCTAAGAAAAACGTCGAGAGAAGCCGCAGAAGCTTAAAAGAGAGCGGTTCGAACTTCTTACCGACAGTATCGCTTTCAGCCAGCTATCGACACGATGACGCCAATAACTTCGACAAAACCGACATTACAGCGACAGGCGAAAGTAACTCAACCAGTGTTGGCTTAAACCTCGCCGTGCCTATCTTGTCCGGTGGTTCTGATTACTATGGTTATCAGAAATCATCAACGGCTATCGAGCGTACTGAACTGCTTTACCAAGATGCGCTTTACACCACACGTAACAGCGTGAATACCTCCGTGCTCAACATTAACGATTTCTCGCAATCTATAAGCAGTTACGAAAACATCATTCGCGCCAACTACGCGTCTTATAAAGGGATCCAAAGGGCCTACCAATTAGGCACGCGTACCATCACCGACTTGCTGGCGGCGGAAAGTAAACTGTTCAGCGCGTTAAGAGACTACGAAAGCGCACGATACGACTACATCATCGAGACCATCAAGCTTGAGCAAATTAAAGGCATACTCTCGATTCAATCTATCGAAAACGTGATGCAATTAATGAGCGATATTGAAGGTCGCGACAATCAAGATTTGGTGCCGAAACATCTTATCTCAACGGATTCATTGAGGAAAGGAGGCCGTAATGCAAACTGAGCAATTTTCGCAAAAGATCAACATGGCAGATAAGTGTTATCTGACTTTCTCAACGATAATATCGACCCTGTTTGGTTTGGTACTGCCCTTCTCTATTCTGATCATTTTTGACCGAGTGTTACCCAACCAAGCACAAGATACGCTGTTCTTATTGTTCGCGATTATTTTGATTTCCATCTTCCTCGACTACCACTTAAAAAGTCAGGAAGAGAAGATATCTTCCGTCATCATGAGGCAGTTTGAAACCAACCTAACCAACAAGGTATTCCAATCCATCTGTTTGGCAGAAATCTCTAAATTCCGTCGTTTGGAGCCAGGCGAATACCTAGAACGAATCTCAACGATTCCTGAACTTAAGACCTTCTTTGGTGGAGAATCGGTTCGAGCGCTTATCAACCTTGCTGTTAGCGTGATTACTATACTTATCATCGGTCTCATCAACATATGGGCTGGTATTACCCTTCTAATTGCCTCGGCCGTCTTAGCGATTTTCGCTTGGAGCCTTTCCAAACAGAAAATTGGTAGCTTGCAGAATAAGTCAGACATCGAAGGGTTAACTACCTCCAAAATCATTGAGATCATCTCTAGCCCGCTTGATATTAAAGCGCGAAACATGGAGTACCGCGTTGAAAGCCTGATGACACAAATGGTCGAAGAGCGTGAAGTGGAGAACATCAAATATGAGCAAATCGAGTCGAACTTTGGCTTGATTTTGGCGCTCATCCAACAGCTATCCATTGCTTGCGTTGTTGTGGTCTTGGCGACTGCCGTAATCAATATGGAATCGAGTCAAGGCATCATGGCCGCGATCATCATGCTAACCAACCGTTACTTTGCGCCATATCAACAGGTAATGAGAACCGCGAGCCGCTGGGAGTTAAACAAACTCCATATCCAACGTATCGCTGACCTCCTTGAATTGGCCGCCTCTGTTGAACACCAACATGAAACAACAGAAGTTGAACGTATTTCGGTTAAGTATTCTGAAAAGCAGCGTATCGAGTTCGAACTCGGACAAGCCTATTTGCTGACAGGGAAAAGTGGTTCAGGTAAGACCCACCTCGCTAACTGTATTACGCGTCAGAACAGTGATAGCAAACTCGATATCATGATTAACGACACGCCTTTGGATGACGTCAATTACAACGTTTGGCGTAACAGTGTTCTGATGGTTGATAAGACCAGTTCGTTCGTAGAAGGGACGATTATCGATAACCTGACCTGTTTCCGCCCAAGCTTGAATAACACGGCGTTTGCACTGTGTGAAACCATGAACATCAAAGCGCAAATTGATGGGCTTCCTGCCGGGTTTTATACAGAACTCAAAGGCCATATGCGTAACCCATTCTCTCGCCAAGTTGGCTACGCCTTATTATTAGTTCGTGCCCTGCTCGCCAGTAAGCGTGTATTGATATTCGATGACATCGATTGTGTCTTTGATGAGGAATTTGCGAGAGTCGTTCTCACCAGTACGGCTTATCGCGCCAATGACAAAATATTGATCATCGCCAGCAATAAAATGGACAAACTTAATCACCGCCTCAAACGCGTAAAACTTACCGGAGGTGACCAATGAGTATCCTAGTTGACTTCAATAATGTGCCGCAACGTGTCTTGGATTTTGAATCTAGTGGATACGACGAACGTTACAGTCAATCGCCACTTATTCGTGGTTTGGCCTACACCCTGATAGCACTCGAATGGGAAGGCACACCCGCAATACTCAGCGATGCTTTTATTCCAAAACCCAAAGATGGCGACAGCTTTACAGCAACCATAGAGCGCCTTGGATATCGCTGTGATGTTACTAAACTAAAGACACTCGAGAATATCGATAAGCACCCACACCCATGCTTTATTGAAATAGAGAATCTAAGTGCGATTTTCTTAGGCACCAAAGATGGAAAGTTGCTGCTGTTTGATTACACGAACAACAACACCATTGAATACCCAATGTGCAAAAAGCCCTGTTTGCTGATTGCGATTAGCGAATATTCTCGTCTGTTCCGCGAACCACCTCCGGAATCGCAAGACAGAAGTAATTGGATTAAATACGCTTTCTATCGTTATAACAATGAACTTAAAAGCCTGATCATTCTGAGCTTCGTCATCAGTATTCTCGGTGCATTGCAGCCATTCTTTATTATGAGTGTATATAACTTCGCACTGACTTCGAGCTCCGAAGCCACACTCTATTGGTTAACCTTATTCGCCATTATTGTTGGCTTCTCGGAGTATTTCTTTAAAAAGATGCGGGTAAATATCATTGCCACGTCCGGTAAAGATCTCGCCGTGCACATCTCGCAAGCCGTTATATCTAAGCTGCTGTGGCTACCTTATGCGATGACATCTACAGCTGGGGTCTCTTCTCAGTTAGCGCGTTTGAAAGATATCGATACCTTCCGACGCTTGGTGACCGCAGAATCAACGCTTAGCTATTTTGATATGCCGTTTGTGATTGTATTTATCATCGCCATTGCTCTGATGTCTGGTACAGCGGCATTGGTGGTGATGGGCGGCTTAATACTGATGTTAGTGTTCTGTATTTACTCGCGCTATATCTACTCGCAAGCCACATCCAAAAGTTCGCGTGCCAATGCGATGGTTTCGTATCAATGGAATGAAATTCTTCGTGGTATCAAGACTATCCAAGGCCTGCCTTTACTTCGTGTCGTTCAATCTCGATTCAGCGCATCGCATATGCAAAGCACCAGCGATGCAGAGAACGTTGCCGTAACGAACAGTAAGATTCAGGCCGCTGGCGGTAGTTTGATCCAAGTGATTGGCACAGCAAGTATCGTGACTGCAGTTATTGGCGTGATGGAAGGTACTTCTGATGCGGGTGCCATGCTCGCGACCGTTATTCTGGTTTGGAAAGCGTTAGGCCCAATCATGGGTATCTATAACTCAATTTCCAAGTTCCAGTCGATCAAAGCTTCGTCCGCACAGATCAACAATTTAATGTCGATGAATGACGACAAATTGACCTTAGAAAAAAGCCCACCTATTCGCCTGTTCCAAGGAAGCATTGTGGGCAGCGGAGTCAGTCACCGATATGCAGGAGCCGCAACGGGTTTAACTAACTTGGGGTTCAAAATCCCACCCAGTGCCAAAGTGGTCATTTGTGGCCCTACGGGCTGCGGTAAAACCACCTTAATTTCAATCATTGCTGGGTTAGAAGACCGCTATCAAGGCGCAGTCTCTGTCGATGGTTACAACATTAAACAGTTCAATAGCTACCGTTATCGCACCTCGATTAACTACATCCCTTTTAATTTGCATATTTTTGAAGGCTCACTCGAGACCAATTTCATTCTACACAACGGGCTGATTCCAACAGACAAGATGCAAGAGATGGTGAGCTTCTTCGAGTTAGATGAATGGCTTCCGGAAGGCTTAGCTACTCAGTTAAGCGTGGATAAATGCAAAAGTCTCCCGAATGGAATTCAACAAAAATTGCGTCTGGCACTCGGCTTAGGTAACTGTGAGCAATCTCTGATTATTATTGATGAGCCATTCAATGGTGCAGAAAATGAAAATGCGCAGTACTTTAACCGTTTGTTCAGCGATAAGTTGCTGAATAAAACAGTCATTTTTTCGACCAACGACCCTGGTTTGATCGCAACATCAAACATGAGTTTAGTGTTAGAGCCGGATGGAAATTTGAAATATTTTGGCTTAACAGACAAATACTTAAACAGCTTAAGCTAAAACCTCAACGCTTAATCACAATTCACTATTTAGGGAAATGGATATAATTGACAAATTCATAAGCGAGAGGGATGATTCGCCCCAATACCACAGGTAACAAGGAAGAATATGTACACATTCGTTGCAGACAAGCTTGATGTAGCTTACTTATCCGCAATTCCTGAAAACCACCAACTTCAGGAGTGCGATGTACCTGAAGAAGAGATGGAGCTTCGAGAGATCGTTGAGGTTTGGTATGAGTCTGCCTTCCTACCCGCTTTCAATCTTCAGAAAATAGACATTGAGAACAAAGCAGAGCTCACCATCGTACAAATGCACGTATTCAGCAATGATACGAGCACACTCGCCTTCCTACTAAAAAACAGAGTGTATCGCGCCGCACTTAACAGAATGCTCGGTATTTGGACATTAGAACCCTCTGCAAAAACCGTATTAGAGCAACTTCTTTTCGAATTAAGCCTCGATAACAATCGTCCTCATTAGTAAGCTTTTTAAGTGATTCATCAATAAGCATAAAATTAAACAAACTGCCAAACGCTATAAATTACTAATAAAAGAACGCATTTCAAAATAAGCTCTGGAATCACAAGAACTTATACCTCTCCCACACTTACGTAAAATTTACCGTTTCAAAGTTTCCATATCGGCATTTTTATTCTACTGTTTTTATATAACGACAGTTGGATGGATCCTTATATGGCGATTACGGTTTGGAATAACCTTTCAGTCAAACATAAACTCTTTGGCTTAGTTCTACTTCCCATTTCATTATTACTCTTCCTAGCAGGTAGACAGGCTTATATATTAACGACTCAGTTAACCGATTTTGAACGAACCAATCAGTTATCTGTCTATCTTCAAGATATTTCTATTTTGTATAGAAGTACCTTAGCCTCTAGCCCTGAAGAGTTTGCTACTCAAAGCAACCAAGTAAAGGCAGAACTTAAAAACCTGTCTCCCATCATTTTTTTAGACGCATCTGATGAAATGAATCAACTTGTTGCCGATTTCAGCGAAGCGACCTTATCGACGATGCAAGTGACTGACACTTACGATAAATTGGATGCCCTCGAATGGCAGAGCGATTTATACAAGCAACTGTTACTTGAAGTAGAGAAAGTCCCTTTTGAAAACACTAAACGTGAAATTCAACAGCACCTCACTGCCCTTCAACAACTTGAGTGGTTGATGTTTTGGTCGAACGAAGAGTTCAAGCTTGGTAGTTCACTGATTGAGATCTTCCAAATCAGCCAAGAGTACGACCCAGAACTCGCCGAACAGATCAAAACCTTGAGTGAAAGACAGCAATTGTTCTTAGAGCGCTTTGTTTCATTGAACGCCAACAAACATCAAGTTTCTTTGATGGTTGAAGTGTTTCGAAATGATGTGTTTGCTCAAAGCCAAGAGATAAGAAGCGCGCTACTCGACCTAAATACAATCAGCCAACTGACGCCACAAGAAGTGTCTGTCGGCTTAGAAGCGATGAGCGCACGGCTCAACTTATTACAAAGCCTTGGCGGCGTAATCAAGCAAGAGTTTCAACAAGAAGTTGAGCAAGCCATCTATGACGCGCAAATACAACGAACCCTGTTTATTTCAATCGTCGCTTTGCTGGCAGCGATTGTTATGGGTTTAACTCTTAGCTTGGCGAGACAAGTCACTAACAACCTTAATTTGGTGTTAGCTTTCTTAAAAAGCGAAAATGATGACACGCGCCCTTCTTTAGATAAATTAATCCAAGGTAAAGATGAACTCAGTCTGTTTGCTCAGCAAGTTGAACGATTGACCATCGAACGAGAGCTCGCGAAAGAGAGATTGACGGTAGCAAAAGAAGACGCAGAGAGAGCCAAAGAGGATGCCGAACACGCGAAAGACAACGCAATACAAGCCAGCAAAGCAAAAAGTAGCTTCTTGGCCAACATGTCTCATGAAATTCGCACCCCGCTCAATGGTGTTATTGGTATTTCGGAAATCCTCGCAGATACGCCGCTTACACCGACACAACGTGACTATGTTGATACGATCGAAACTTCATCCCAACTGCTCCTTAGCTTAATCAACGATATCTTAGACTTCTCTAAAATTGAGTCTGGCATGCTATTAATCAGCCCGCATTCTGCATCGATTAGAGAGTCGATATACGACATCGCCTCTATTGTGGCACCAAAAGCGAAAGAACAAAGAATATCGATTAACGTTGATATCAGCCCAGATACACCAGCTCGCGTGATGATCGACGATCACCGCTTAAGACAGATCCTAATGAACTTTATGTCGAATGCAGTGAAGTTTACGGCTGAAGGTGGCGTAACACTGTCGATCAAAACACTCGAACAATCTGATGATAATGTCACCATTCGATTTGCCGTTCGCGACACAGGTATTGGTATCGATAAACAACAACAGAAGCAAATATTCGAGCCCTTTGCTCAAGAAGATGACTCAACTACACGTCAATTTGGCGGTACTGGTCTTGGCCTCGCCATCAGTACACAGTTGGTCGAACTGATGGGCGGGCAGATTCAGCTCGATTCAGTCAAGGGGGAAGGCAGCTGTTTCTACTTCGACTTAGAATTACCCGTTGACTTGATACTGCCAAAACCAAGTACAGCAACGGCTGATATTTATGTGCTGGGTAACGAAAACATGCTCTCCGAGCGAATCGAGTCCGACCTTAACCTTTATGGTTTGAAGGTTACCGATAAAACGAATGATATAACGGCAATTACAGAGCAGCTCTCCACTCAAAAACACACTAAACCTATTACTGTTGTTTTCGCCGAAGATGACGCATTCCTAGCTAATACCCACGCAGATAACTTAGAAAAGCTGCACCAAAACGGCATCACTATCTGTTTGATACGTTCCTTCTTAAGTGAGCCAGCGGATCTTGGTGACAGCGTTACTGCACAAGTCGCACAGCCCCTACTCGGCTTGCGTTTAATTAAAGCTATTGAGCTTTGTGATACACGAGGTTTGGCGGAACTATCAGAAGCAAGCCAGACATCAGTCGAGATCCAACACAAAATCCTCATCGTTGAAGACAACAAGATCAACCAAAAAATTGCTGGTCTTCATGTCGGTAAAAGTGGTTTTGAATTCGAGTTCGCTAATAATGGTCAAGAAGCTGTGGACATGTTCACCGCTAATCCTCATTACGCGGCGATACTCATGGACTGCATGATGCCGGTTATGGATGGCTTTGATGCAACAAGCAACATCCGAAGAATTGAAAAAGAAACAGAAGCGACGCGACGCATCCCTATCATTGCATTGACCGCCAGTGTCATCGATGACGATATTCAGAGGTGTTTCGACGTTGGTATGGATGACTATGTACCAAAACCATTCAAGTTCGAAATGCTTAAAGAGAAAGTACTCACCGCGGTAGAAGCTATGCCACTACCAGCTTCCTATAAAGCTCAACCTAAGAAACAACCTGCAACTGTCACTCCAATTATCAACGGGGCTGCGACCAAACGTACTTTGCCTGAAGAAGCGGAACAAAACGCAATTCCGAGCAAATCAGAGAGAATCTTGCTAGTCGAAGACAACCGCGTCAATCAAAAAGTAGCTTCTATCATGCTGAAGAAGGCCGGATATGCCTTTGAAATTGCAGACAACGGACAAATTGCCGTTGATATGTACCAGAACGACAGTAGCTTCGACATTATTTTGATGGATTGCATGATGCCTGTTATGGACGGTTTCACGGCAACTAAGGAGATTCGAGAACACGAGAAAAACCAAGGCTTAAGCAAAACTCCTATTATCGCGTTAACCGCCAGTGTTATCGATGATGATATTCAAAAGTGCTTTGATTCCGGAATGGATGGATACGTAGCGAAGCCCGTAAGAAAAGAAAAGCTATTCCATCAAATAGAAAGTGCGACTTGTTAGGAGATACCTCATGGATTGGATTAGAACAATAAAAACACTTCCCCGCAGAGTCATGTTGCCAGTCGCGGTAGGGCTATTAGGAAGCTTGCTTTTTCTAAGCCCTGCTCACGCCGCTGAAGATTATGCCATATTTTCTTTAGACTCCGGATTTGAAGAGATATCAATAAACAAAGCGCGAAAGCTCTATAGAGGGAAAACTAAGCACCTCAATGGCAAACGTGTTGAACTGTCTGATTGGCCTGAGAACAGTGCCGAAAGAGAGGACTTTTATCAGCTTTTGCTTGGAAAAAATGCCGCTCAAATGAATGCACACTGGGCTGGTTTATCTTTTTCAGGAAAAGCGCGTTATCCAAGAGAAATCAAAACGGCGTCAACCGACAGCTTAGTCGACTGGCTTGATGACAAACCAAACCGTATTGGTTACTCCCCACTCTCTTCGGTTCCTCAAAATGCCAACGTTCTCTACGTTATAAGTTCGGAGAAATAATATGAAAAGAATAATTACGTCAGTGTTATGTGCCTCAATGGCCTCTCCGGCTTTTGCGAATATCGAACTTACCGATAATTTATCCTTGAGTGGCTTTGGCTCAACGTCTTGGGCAACATCGGATAACGATAATCCATTAATCATCAACCGCGGTTTTACTGATGAGAGCTGTTACGACTGTGATACCACATTTGGTGTTCAACTCGATTACTTCTACAACTCATTCAAAGCTTCCGTGCAAGTTGTCAAGCCACCCCAATATGATTGGAGTGAGCCGCAGCTAGAGTGGGCTTACTTAGGTTATGAATTTAATGACTTTGATGTCAGCATTGGTCGATTACGACTACCATTATTCCTTGCCTCTGAGTACTACTATGTAGGCCAAGCCTATATGACCGCGAGGCCACCTACAGAGGTGTATAACAGCGTTCTCGGAATCACAGCTTTCAATGGCATAAAAGTGAGCTGGACTCACGATGTCAGTGACGAAGCTACTCTTTTACTTACTCCGTTTATCGGCATAAAAGATAAAAATGACGTAGATTTCAACTCGACTACAAAACTGGAATTTGAAACCAACCGAATGTTCGGTGCCAATCTTCAATTGAGCGGTGAAAACTATCGTTGGAACTTGTCATTCCTCGACTCCAATTTTGATCAAACCGTTTCTGGCACGATTACAATCCCTGGGACTTCGATAACAGCTCCATTCAGTAGCAAACAAGACAACCAACACATTCAACTTTGGTCATTAGGAGCAGAATACGAACTGGGTCAATTTGTTTTGACAAGTGAAGGACAGATCAGTGACATCTCGTCCTCGATGTACGCTAGTTTGGGCTACAGACTAGATTTATTCACTCCATACGTCGTTTACGGAGCAGAGTTTGATTCTCACGAACACCTAACAGGAAACAGCTACCTAATTGGTGTGGATTACGATGTGTTACCTAACGTCTCCATCAATGGCGAAGTGCAATATTTTGAGGCTCGTAAAGCAAACGGTGCCTTTGTTGAGAATTTCAACGCACTTACTGGTTTTGATGACAAAGATGCCGTCCTTTATACCATCATGTTGAGTTTCGTCTTCTAACCCAAAATTAGACAATCACCATTAAATAAAAGCCCAAGGTAATCAAATAACCTTGGGCTTTTTAATGGTTCATCGCGGCTTTC
>NZ_JBFRKQ010000042.1:0-105897 GCF_041469505.1 Vibrio sp. 10N.286.49.E11 | reverse complement strand
ATTGATGTTAGCGTGACTCCTGAGAACGATCCGCCTGTTGCGGGCTCAACGTCCTACACGGTGAATGAAGATAATTCGATTACCATTTCTGATGCACAACTATTGGCAACATCTTCAGATATTGAAGGTGATGTATCGATAGACAGCGTGACTTACTCTGGTAGCGACGGTGTCCTCGAAATCAATGGTAACGGCACTTACACCTTCTCGCCAAATGAGAACTTCAGCGGTGAAATTGCACTGGATGTGGTTGTTGCTGATGAAGATGGTGCGACCGACTCAACGACCGCGGGCATCAATGTTCTTGAAGTGAACGATCCGCCGGTTGCAGGCCCTACGTCTTACACCATTGATGAAGACTCAGTACTTACCTTCAGTGAGTCTCAAGTGTTGCTTAACGCCTCAGATGTAGAAGGGGATGTTGAGCTTGTTGGTATTAGCTACGATGGCCCTGAGGGTATCTTCTCAGTAAATGGTGACGGCACTTGCAGCTTCGCTCCAAATGAGAACTTTAATGGCCAAGTTCAGCTTGATGTCACCATTCGTGATGAAGATGGTGCAGAAGTGGAAACCGTCATCAATGTTGACGTATTACCAATCAATGATGCGCCAGTGTCTGGTGATTTGGCTTACAACGTTAACGAAGATGGTTCAATCACACTGAGCCAAGATCAGCTGTTGTCTCAAGCGTCCGATGTAGAAGGCGAAGATCTAACCGCAAGTGACTTAACAGTTGGTGGTGATGCGACGGTTGTAGCTAACGATGACGGCAGTTTCACCATCACACCAGATGCGAACTTCAATGGTGACATTGATATTCAATTCAACATCACTGACGGTACTGACACGGTTCAAGCAACCGCCGATCTTACTGTTAACCCAGTTAATGACTTGCCGGTTCCTCAAGACCAACAATTCAGTATCGCAGAAGACGGTACGCTTCAATTTACAGACGCCGACTTACTTACCGGTGCCACCGATATTGATGGCGACGACTTAACCGTTGAAGGTATTAGCTATACAGGTGGTGATGGCGTACTGACCGACCACGGTGATGGTACTTATACCTTTGCGCCAAACGAGAACTTCAATGGCGATGTGAACTTCAGTTTCGATGTGTCTGATGGCACAGAAACAGTCAGCGCTAACATTGATGTGAGTGTGACTCCTGAGAACGATCCGCCAGTTGCGGGTTCAACCTCATACATGGTCAATGAAGACAATGCCATCACAATTTCTGATGAACAGTTGCTAGCTAACTCTTCGGATATTGAAGGTGCGGTGTCGGTTGATACTGTGACTTACAGTGGCACTGATGGTGTGTTCCAAGATAACGGCGATGGCAGCTATACCTTCCTTCCTAATGAAAACTTCAGCGGTGATATCAGCCTTGATGTGATTGTTGCAGATGAAGAAGGTGCAATTGATGAAACCACAGCAGGTATTACCGTTCTTGAAGTGAACGATCCACCAGTTGCGGGTCCAACGTCATACACCATTGACGAAGATTCGGTTCTGACGTTCAGTGAATCTCAGATTCTTGTGAATGCTTCGGATATCGAAGGCGATGTAGAACTTGTTGGCATTAACTACGATGGCTCTGACGGTATCTTCACTGTAAATGGTGATGGTACATGCAGCTTTGCACCCAACGAAAACTTCAATGGTCAGGTTCAACTGGGTGTGACCATTCAAGATGAAGATGGCGCAACGGTTGAAACACACATTAACGTTGATGTATTGCCAATCAATGATGCGCCAGTATCGGGCGATTTGGCTTACACCATCAATGAAGATAGCTCCATCACGCTAAGCCAAGAGCAATTGCTAGCAAGAGCAGGTGATATCGATAGCGATAACTTAGAAGCTATCAATCTATCTACTGATGAAAATGCGACCATCCAACACAATGATGATGGCAGCTACACCATCACACCGAACGCAGATTACAACGGTGACCTAGATCTGAACTTCGATATCATCGATAACGATGGTGGTTCAGTTCAAGTTGGCCTAGACATTACCGTGAATCCGGTTAATGACTTGCCACAAGCGCAAGATCAACAGTTCACGATTGAAGAAGACGGTACGTTACTCTTCACCGATGCTGACCTGCTTGCAGGTGCGTCGGATATTGATGGTGATGAACTGTCGATTGAAAACGTGCTCTACACTGGTGCAGATGGTGTTCTTAGCGATAATGGCGACGGCACATATAGCTTTGCTCCAAACGAGAACTTCAATGGTGATGTTCAATTCTCATTCGATGTCTCTGACGGTACTGATTCAACATCAGCTGTTATTGATGTCAGCGTAACGCCTGAGAATGACCCACCAGTAGCGGGCTCAACATCGTACACAGTTCAAGAAGATGGCCAAATCACGATCAGTGATGAGCAATTATTGGCAAACTCTTCCGATGTAGAAGGTGATGTTTCACTGTCTGGAGTATCGTACTCCGGTGATGACGGCTCTTTTGTTGATAATGGCAATGGTACTTACACCTTTACGCCAAATGAAAACTTCGATGGTGATATTTCACTAGACGTTGTTGTCGTTGACGAAGACGGTGCAACCGCAACCACAACCGCTGGCATCGATGTTATTGCTGTGAATGATGGACCTGAAACTTCGGGCATTCAGGCTGAAGTCGATGAAGATAATTCAATCACCATTACTCAAGAGCAGTTACTCGCTAATGCGACCGATGTTGAAGGTGATGAGTTAACGGCATCTAACCTACAAACCAACGATCCAGATGCGACAATTGTTACTAATGACGATGGTTCATTTACTATTACGCACACAGAAAACTTCAATGGCGAGTTGGACTTCACATACAGCATCAGTGATGGTGAGAATGAAGTTCTGACGACACTCGACTTGACGGTTAACCCTGTCAACGATGCGCCAGAAGCGGGCGATGAAATCTTCATCCAAGCGCAAGAAGACCAAACAGTTGGTGTGACACTTCGTGAAGAACCAGCACTACGTTTAGACCAAGCGCCAGAAAACGGCATCATTGAAGCAAATGTGAATGACGAATGGGTGGTACTGGAAGTAGGACAAGAAGTTCCTGCAGATACCGAAGTGCGCTTTGTTCCAAGTGAAGATGCTCTTGCTGAAGGTACACACACCACACAAATCGGTACGTTTGACGATAACGCGAGTGTGGATGATTGGGGTACAGAAGTTGACCCTTATACGCGTGAGTTCTCAGATGGTGACTTAACGGTAACTGTTCAAAGTAACGATGACCCTCTTGGTGCCTGGAATGGCAACACCCACATTGGTCATGGTATCGGTGATACTGACCGCCAAGGCTTAAGTGGTGATGAGAAACTGACGGTTTCAGTTGAAGGTCAAGACATCAATGAAATCAGTTTCCACCTAGATGGTTTGGGTGGCTGGTTCATGGAAGAGTCTCGTCACTTTACAGAAGTAGAAATCAAAGCGTTCAATGAGGAAGGCGACCTAATTGACTCGATGACTTACCACAAAGAAGACCGTGGTACTTTCGAGACAGATTACACGCTAACGGTTGATCAACCAGTGTCCTACTTTGAGCTTGGTACCGTGCAAGGTAATGGTACTTACGTGGTTCAAAACATGACAGTGTCACAAACTTGTCATGATGAAGCGGTGTTTACATCGATTGGTGTAGATGGTTCAGAGATTACTGAAACGGTTGAGTTGAATATCCATGCGGGTGACAACGAAATCGAGTTAACGGCTGATCTTCCGAATATTACTGTCGATACCGATGGTTCTGCCCAGTTTGCTTCGGTTGTGATTACCGAAGAGCAACTACTGGCGCAAGCATCTGATATTGATGGCGACGACCTTGATATTGAAAATCTAGAGCTAGTGGGTGAAAACTCAGAGCATGCAACACTCACCGATAATGGTGATGGCACTTGGACGGTAACACCGGATGAAAACTTCCATGGTGAAATCGAACTTGGTTACCAAGTTACCGATGGTGAGCTGACAGACAGCAATATCATCAATATCAATTTCGAATCAGTAAATGATGCGCCAATCGTTTCTGGCCCGATTGTTCTATCGACAGATGAAGATGAAGGTATCACGTTCAGTGCAGATGACTTGCTAGCGAACACCACAGATGTGGAAGGCGATACGCTGTCTATTTCTGACATCACTTACGGTGGTGATAACGGTGAGCTAGTTGATAACGGCGATGGTACGTTTACCTTCATGCCGAATGAAAACTTCAATGGTGAAATCGACATCGACTACAAGGTGTTTGATGGAACTGATGAAGTTGCAACGCATCTAGACCTAACGGTCGTACCAGTCAATGATGTGCCGGTTCCGGGTGAACCATTGCACACCCAAGTGCTTGAAAACGGCTCCATGATCATCGAAGCGAAAGACCTATTGTCTGGTGCGACCGATGTTGATGGCGACATTCTTCATGTCGAAAACCTATTACTTGCAGACCAAACGCAAGGTACGTTAACGGATAACGGTGATAATACCTTTACCTTCGAACCTGCAGAAGACTTCTACGGTGAAGTGAATCTGACTTTCGATATCAGTGATGGCCAAGCAAGTGCACCAAGTACAGCAAGAGTTGACGTTGAAATTGTCAATGAAGGCCCAGAGGTTGGTGGTCCAATTGAAGCCGCTGTTGATGAAGATGGTTCAATCACTATCACTCAAGAGGATCTGTTAGCGAATGCGACGGATGTCGATGGCGACAACCTTGAAGCCGTTAACTTAGCGACCAACGATCCAAATGCGGTTGTTGTAGAAAACCCAGACGGTAGCTTCACTATTACACCAAGTGCAGATTTCTTTGGTGAGATTGAGTTTACTTATGATGTCACTGACGCGATCGAAACTGTTGCGGCTGACCTCAACCTAACCGTAAATCCAATCAATGATGCGCCAGACGTGCCTGACATGTCTTTTACTACGGAAGATGGTCAAGCGATTACTATTACCGAAGCTGAGTTACTGGCACAAGCGACAGACGTTGAAGGTGATGAACTGTCAGTTGTGAATGTGACGAGTGCAAGCGACACGGTAGAAGTCACAGACAATGGCGACGGAACATACACATTAACACCAGAGCAAGGCTTCTTCGGTAATGTTGACTTAGCGTTTGATGTGAGCGATGGCACTGATGTGGTTGCCGCAAACATCGACCTAAAAGTTGAGTTCGTCAATGATGCGCCAGAAGCGACGCCAATGGTGGCTGATGTCGACGAAGATGGTTCAATCCTCGTTACACAAGAAATGCTACTGGAGAACGCGAGCGACCAAGATGGCGATGAGCTATTTGCTACTTCGCTTGAAACCAATGATCCGAACGCTAGCATTGTCGACAACGGTGATGGCACGTACACAGTGACTCCTTCTGAAAACTTCAACGGTGATATTGCATTCACTTATGAGGTGAGCGACGGTGAGCTGAGCACGTCGAATGACATGACATTGACCGTTAATCCGGTGAATGACATTCCAATTGTTGCTCCAGGCCTGTACCACATTGAAGAGGATGGCAGCATCCTGTTCACTCAAGAAGATCTTTTGAGTGGTGCGATTGATATTGATGGCGATGACCTAAGCGTTACTAGCATCAATTACTCTGGCGATGAAGGCACAGTCACTGACAATGGTGACGGCACGTTCAGCTTCGTTCCTGAAGAGCACTTCAGTGGTGACCTACAGTTCAGCTTTACGGTGACAGACGGTACGGATGAAGTTGAACAAGACATCAATGTTCACATTGAAGCCGTAGCTGATGCGCCTGACTTAGTGATCACGGATGGCGATGGTGTCAACGTTGATGATGAAGCAATTCTGGTTGAGCCAGGCGGCATTGTTGAGCTTAATATTGCGGCTGCGCTAGTAGACCAAGATCTATCAGAAACACTGACGGTAACGGTTGATGGTGTGCCTGAAGGCTCAGTGATTACCTACGACAACGAAGGGGTAATCAATAACCAAGACAACGGTATCACCAGTTACAACGATACTGAAATCACAGTCACATTTGAGGGTGAGACGGCTGGTTACGAAAACACAGCGGGTTACTACAAAGTTGACGAAGACGGCAACATCACGGGCGTTGAAATCGTCTACGAGAATGCCTCACAAGTCGATGGTGGTGGTGACCTTGTTCCTGGGCAAGAACAGTTCAGCTTCCAAGTTGCGGAAGGCGAAAGCTTTAACCTGTTCTTAATTCCAAACGGACATCAGCACAATGACTTTGATGCGATGCAAGACGGTCAGTACGAGTTCCGTGCTGAGGATGGTTCGCCTGCGAACATGGATACGGTTGATCCTCAACTTGTATTTGTTGCCGCTGATGGAACCGAAACCGTGGTTCAAGGCCAGAATGGTGACGCGATCTTCCATGGTGGTTCAAGCTCTCAGCTAAACCAAGATGGTATCGAACATACTCGCACGACGGTTAATGAAGACGGCGAGCTGGTTTACGGCTTTGAAGATTTGTATGGCGGCGGTGATGCTGACTACACAGATTTCAACTTCACAATCGATGTGGGTGAAGTGAACAGCCAAATCTACAGCGGTGAAGTAACGGTTGGCCCTGATGGTACGGTGAGCTTACCGACAACGGCTATCGAAAATTCACTACAAATCCAGTTCCCAGAAGACTTCAACGAACAGCTTGAAGTTCATGTAACGGCAACCGCAACAGAGCTATCGAATGATGATTCTGAAACGGTCTCTCAAACCATCTACATTAACGCGACAGGCGCGCACATTGAGCACGCACCTGAAGCGCTGCCTGTTGCAGCAACAGTAGAAGAAGATGGTTCTATCACCATTACGCAAGAAGACTTGTTAGCTAATGCTCGTGATCTCGATGGCGACCAGCTGACGGCTCTGAATTTAGCAACCGATGATGAGAGCGTAACTATCACCGATAACGGTGATGGTACGTACACATTAACGCCAGATGCTGACTTCAATGGCGATGTTAACTTTACGTTTGATGTGTCTGATGGTGATGATGTTGTCTCTACCAACCTAGAGCTAACGGTTTCACCAGTGAACGATGGTCCAGAAGCACAAGACCAGACATTCACAGTCGGCGAAGATGGCGTGTTAACGTTCAATGACCAAGACCTATTAACAGGTGCGACGGACATTGAAGGGGACGACCTAAGTGTTGAAGGTGTAACGTACACTGGCACAGACGGTGTCCTAACCGACAATGGCGATGGCACATACAGCTTCGCGCCGAATGAAAACTTCAATGGTGATGTGAACTTCTCGTTCAATGTATCAGATGGTACCGATACGGTAACCGCCAACATTGATGTGAACGTGACGCCAGAGAATGATCCACCGGTTGCTGGTAGCACGTCTTACACGGTTCATGAAGACAACTCTATTACGATCAGTAACGAACAACTGCTAGCGAACTCTTCGGATATCGAAGGCGAAGTCGCAATTGATAACGTGACTTACAGTGGTAGCGACGGTGTTCTGGAAATCAACGGTGACGGTACATACACCTTCTCGCCAAACGAGAACTTTAATGGCGAAGTTAGCCTAGATGTTGTCGTGACCGACGAAGATGGCGCGACCGAAGCAACAACGGCGGGTATTACTGTCCTTGAGGTGAACGATCCGCCAGTTGCTGGCCCAACGTCATACACCATTGATGAAGATTCAGTACTGACTTTCAATGAGTCTCAAGTTCTGCTTAACGCTTCTGATATTGAAGGTGATGTTGAGCTTGTTGAGATTAACTACGACGGTCCAGACGGTATCTTCTCAATCAATGGTGACGGTACATGTAGCTTCGCTCCGAATGAAAACTTCAACGGCCAAGTGCAGTTGGATGTGACCATTCAAGATGAAGACGGCGCTCAAGTTGATACGTTTATTACGGTTGATGTATTACCAATCAATGACGTACCAGTATCAGGCGACCTGGCATACAGTGTTGAGGAAGACGGTTCGATTACCTTGAGCCAAGAGCAGCTTCTTTCTCAAGCGAGTGATGTTGATGGCGACGACCTTACTGCTTCTAACTTGATTGTTGATGGGGACGCGACGGTTGTTGCTAATGATGACGGCAGCTTTACCATTACGCCGGATGCGAACTTCAATGGTGACATTGACCTAACGTTCGACATTAGTGATGGTACAGATACGCTGGTTGCGACGGCTGACCTAACCGTTAACCCAGTTAATGACCTTCCACAACCACAAGACCAAACGTTCAGCATCGGTGAAGATGGCATCTTGAACTTCACTGATGAAGACTTGCTGACAGGTGCGACTGACATTGATGGGGATGACCTATCGGTTGAAGGCGTTACTTACACAGGTGCGGATGGTGTTCTTACTGATAATGGCGACGGAAGCTACAGCTTTGCGCCAAACGAAAACTTCAATGGTGATGTGAGCTTTAGCTTTGATGTGTCAGATGGCACGGATACAGTTCAAGCCAACATTGATGTCAGCGTGACACCAGAGAACGATCCACCGGTTGCAGGTAGCACGTCTTACACCGTTCATGAAGACAACTCCATTACTATCAGCGACGAACAGTTGCTTGCTAACTCTTCGGACATTGAAGGTGATGTGGCCGTTGACAGCGTGACTTACACTGGCGCTGACGGTGTCTTTGAAGACAACGGTGACGGTACTTATACCTTCTCTCCAAACGAAAACTTCAACGGCGAAGTTAGCCTTGATGTTGTTGTTACCGACGAAGAGGGCGCAACTGAAGCGACCACCGCCGGTATTACTGTACTTGAGGTGAACGATCCACCAATCGCAGGCTCAACGAGCTACTCAGTCAACGAGGACGAAGTTATCACCATCAGTTCAGAGCAACTGTTGGCGAACGCTTCTGATATCGAAGGTGAAGTGGCGATTGATAGCGTTAACTACACAGGTTCAGACGGTATCTTTACCGACAATGGTGACGGAACATTCAGCTTTGCACCTAACGCTAACTTCGATGGCGATGTAAGCCTTGATGTTGTCGTTACTGATGAAGAAGGCGCAACCGTAGCGACCAACGCAAGCATAGATGTTCTGCCTGTTAACGATGCTCCGGTATCGGGCGACTTGGCGTACAGCGTGGACGAAGATGGTTCAATTACCTTGAGCCAAGAGCAATTACTTGCTCAAGCGAGTGACGTGGATGGCGATGACTTAACAGCGGCTAACCTAACCGTTGGTGGTGATGCGACAGTTACAGCAAACGATGATGGTAGTTTCACTATCACGCCAGATGCTAACTTCAATGGCGACATTGATTTGAACTTCGACATTACCGATGGTGATGCGACGCTTCAAGCAACGGCTGACCTAACGGTTAACCCAGTTAATGACTTGCCAACAGTCGGTGAGCCACAATTTGTGACTCAAGAAGACACCAGCTTCACCTTCACAGGAGAGCAACTGCTGCAAAATGCGGGCGACATTGATGGCGATAACTTATCGGTTGAAAATGTGGCTTCAGATAGCGGTACTTTGGTTGATAACGGCGACGGCACTTACACATTCGCACCGAATGAAAACTTCGACGGTAATGTGAATGTGACGTTCGACGTGAATGACGGTACCGCGACAGTACCAGCAGAAGCGACGATTGATGTTCAGTCTGTGGTTGATATGCCAGAGCTGTCGATTGCTTCTGACCTAGTGATTGCTTCAGACAACTTCGAGTCTGGCTCAAACGGCTGGAATACCGGTACTGAAAGCTCACAAGGCTTCGAATCTGGCGACATGCTAGGTCGTATTGGTGGCACTGGTGGCGAGGAGGCCGTAAGCAAAACTTACGACATTCCAAGTGATGTGAGCGAAGTTAATATCTCGTTCAGCTTCTATGAAATTGACTCTTGGGATGGTGAGTCGTTCCAAATCTTTGTTGGTGGCGAAGAGCTTACCTCGTTAGATAACTCTGCGTTCCGTACCGAAGATGGCACGACAACGTTGTACGATTCAGCGGGCAATGAAGTCGGTGAAGTCGTTCATGGCGTATCGCAAGGTGAAGGTTTCAGTGGTTGGAACGACCAAGCGCACCAAATCAACTTAACGGTACCTGTTGAAGACGGTCAACTTGAATTAGGCTTTGGTTCAACCCTGAATCAAAGCGTCAATGACGAGTCGTTTGGTATCGACAACATCGAAATCACAGTGTCTGACGCGGAATACCAAATCATTGGTACTGAAGACACACCTGTACCACTCGATATTGATGCCGCTCTAACCGATACCGATGGCTCAGAAAACCTTGCTATCTTGATTGAAGACGTGCCAGAAGGCAGTTCGCTTTCTGCAGGTACCGATAACGGTGATGGCACATGGTCATTGCAACCAGGTGAGCTAGAAGGGCTAGAGTTTATCCCTTCAGGTGACTTCAATGGTGATGTGGTTCTAACGGTGAATGCGACGTCGACTGATGTTGATACGGGCACCACCGCAACGGCAACACAAGATGTGACGATTCACATCTCGCCAGCGAACGATGCTCCAGAAGTTGACGGTGATATCAGTGCCGTTACGGCAGAAGATAATAGCATCACGCTAACTCAAGAGCAGTTGCTAGAGCACGCTGTCGACATTGATGGTGATGACCTATCAGCAATCAACCTAACCACCAATGATGAAAATGCGACCGTTCAAATGAACGACGATGGCAGTTTCACCATTACACCGAGTGAAAACTTCAACGGTAATATCGAATTTAGTTACGATGTCACCGATGGAGAGGACATGGTCGCTGCTGGCCTAGACTTGACGGTAACACCTGTCAATGATGCGCCAGAGCCACAAGATCAAGTATTCACTATTGGTGAAGATGGGGTTCTTAACTTCACTGACGCTGACCTGTTAACGGGAGCAACGGATGTAGAAGGTGACGACCTAACAGTCGAAGGTGTGACATACACGGGTGCTGATGGTGTGCTTACCGACAATGGTGACGGAAGCTACAGCTTTGCGCCAAACGAGAACTTCAATGGTGATGTGAACTTCAGCTTTGATGTGTCAGATGGCACGGATACGGTTCAAGCCAACATTGATGTGAGCGTGACGCCTGAGAACGATCCACCTGTAGCGGGTAGTACGTCTTACACTGTGCATGAAGATAACTCAATCACGATCAGTAACGAACAGCTATTAGCCAACTCTTCAGATATTGAAGGTGAGGTTGCGATTGATAGCGTGACTTATACTGGCAGTGATGGTGTGTTCGAAGACAACGGTGACGGTACTTACACCTTCTCGCCAAACGAGAACTTCAATGGTGATGTGAGTTTAGCGGTTGTTGTTACCGATGAAGAAGGGGCAACAGAAGCGACTACCGCGGGAATCACTGTACTTGAGGTGAACGATCCGCCAATCGCAGGCTCAACCAGTTACTCAGTCAACGAAGATGAAGTTATCACCATCAGTGCAGAGCAACTGTTGGCGAACTCTTCTGATATTGAAGGTGAAGTGGCGATTGATAGTGTTACTTACACAGGCGCTGACGGTATCTTTACTGACAACGGCAACGGCACATTCAGCTTTGCACCGAACGCAAACTTCGATGGCGATGTTAGCCTCGATGTAGTGGTGACAGATGAAGACGGTGCGACAGTAGCCACCAGCGCAAGTATTGATGTTCTTCCAATTAATGATCCACCAGTATCGGGTGACTTGGCATACAGCATTGATGAAGATGGTTCGATTACTCTGACTCAAGAGCAGTTGCTATCTCAAGCATCTGATGTGGATGGCGATGACCTGACCGCAAGCAACCTAAGCGCAGGCGATAATGCAACTGTTGTTGATAATGGCGATGGCACCTTTACGGTAACGCCAGATGCTAACTTCAATGGCGATATCGACCTAAGCTTTGATATTTCAGACGGCACTGAGTCAATTGTGGCGAACGCCGATCTGACGGTAAACCCAGTCAATGACTTGCCAACGACATCTGATGTTTACGCGAACGTTGATGAAGATCATGTCATCACTATCACGCAGGAGCAGCTACTTGCGAATGCCGCTGATATTGAGGGCGACGACCTTGTCGCTTCCGACTTAACCTTAGTGGGTGACGATGCAACGATTGTCGACAATGGCGATGGCACGTTCTCAATCACTCCAAGCGAAAACTTCAATGGCTACATCGATGTTGCCTACAGCATCAGCGATGGCGACACTCCAATTGCCGCTAACTTAGGCTTAACCGTTGACCCAGTGAACGACGCACCGATTGTTTCTGCTGATGTGGCGATAACCATTGAAGAAGATGGTTCATACACCATTACTCAAGAAGAGCTCCTACAATTCGCGACTGACATCGAAGACGATGACATGACCGCAATTATTGGAGAACAGGGCGATGAAACAACCGTAACCGGTACAGTGTTGGACGCTGAAACCAGTAATCCAGTGTCTGGTGCAGAAGTCACCCTGACCGACAGCGCTGGCAATAGCTACACCACAGTAACGGATGATTCAGGTAATTACTCTGTTACAGGTTCAGTCGTTGACCAAGGCACGGTAACCATTGAACAAGAAGGTTCAATTACCAGTAGCTTCCTAGTCCCTGCGGGCGAAGATGTGAATGGCGGCGTAACCGCAATATCGGAAGTACTTGAAGAAACAGATATGCGTATCGTGGTCACATGGGGCGACAGTCCACGTGATATGGACAACCACCTATGGCTCTACGATACAGAGAATGGCAATGAGCTAGACCATATTTACTATCGCGACATGAGCCATGATCTTGGTGAAGGTAACGTTGTTCAACAAGATGTAGATGACACAAATGGTGGCGGCCCTGAAACCATCACCATTCCAAACTACCAAGATGCGGACATGCACTATTCAGTACACAACTACACCAGCAGAAGTTGGGATGTAGATGGTGTTGAAGATGTACAAGTTCAGGTGTTTGTAGGCGATACATTGGTTGAAACCTTCAGCCCAGATTTATCTGATAACCCATCAGGTGACCATTGGCATGTATTTGATATCGTGAATGGCGTTATTGTTCCAAGCCAAGATGTAGGCAGCGAGAATGCGTTTGATTTACCAACGGCAGAAGAAGCGCTTGCGAATGAAAACGGCATTGATATCTCTGAATTGCTAACCGGCGAGGAAGGTGATGATTCTGGTGAAACGGGTGGTAACGAACCAAGTGTTGGAGATGTTTCAATTGAGAACGCTCTTATCACTGACAATGGTGATGGTACTTACACCATTACACCGGAAGAGAACTTCAATGGTGAATTCTCGATTAGTTACAACGTGGACGATGGTAACGGCGGGGTTACGCCTGCGGAACTAGACGTTACTGTAACAGCAGTTAACGACCTTTCGGTTATTTACGACCACGACTACACCATTAATGAAGATGGTTCGCTGACCTTTACCGATGAACAGCTATTGGCTGGTGCAACGGATATTGACGGCGATGATCTTTCTGTCGAGTCGGTTAACTACGAAGGTACAGACGGTGTGTTCACGGATAACGGCGACGGTACTTATACCTTTGCTCCAAACGAGAACTTCAATGGTAATGTCGACCTAACTTACGATGTGAGTGATGGTACAGATGTTGTATCGGCGAATATTGATGTTCAAGTGGTTCCAATCAACGACGTACCGGTTACAGGCACAACCTCTTACAGCGTTGAAGAAGACGGCAGTATTACCCTAAGCGATGCACAACTTCTGGCGAACAGCTCGGACGTTGAAGGGGAAGTGTTTGTCAGCGATGTAAGCTACAGCGGCACTGATGGTGTATTCACTGATAATGGTGATGGTACTTACACCTTTGCTCCAAACGAAAACTTTAACGGTGACATCAGTCTTGATGTCTCTGTTATGGATGAAGATGGCGCAACCGCTGAAACAACCGCAGGTATCGACGTCATTGCCGTTAATGACTTGCCAGTTGCAGGTTCAACGACCTACAGCGTTGACGAAGATAACGTGATTACCATCTCTGAAGCACAGCTTCTTGCGAACAGCTCAGACATTGAAGGTGATGTATCCGTTAGCGACGTTTCCTACTCAGGCGCAGACGGTATCTTTACTGACAATGGTGATGGTACTTACAGCTTCGCACCAAATGAAAACTTCAACGGCAATGTCAGCCTAGATGTCACCGTTGCTGATGAAGAGGGTGCAACGGCTGAAACCACTGCGGGTATTGAAGTTATCGCGGTTAACGACGCGCCAGTGTCAGGTGACTTGGCTTACTCAGTGGATGAAGATGGTTCAATCACACTAAGCCAAGAGCAGCTGCTTGCTCAAGCATCGGATGTGGACGGCGATGATCTTACCGCTGCCAACCTAACCGCCGGTGATAACGCGACCGTTACGGCAAACGATGATGGTTCATTTACCATTACCCCGGATGCTGACTTTAATGGCGATATTGACCTAAGCTTCGACCTTTCTGATGGTACTGAAACGGTTGTTGCAACGGCTGACCTTACTGTGAATCCAGTGAATGACATCGCAGTTGTAGAAGATGTCGCTTACACCATTGAAGAAGACGGTTCGCTTACCTTTACGGACGAGCAACTGCTAGCAGGTGCTTCTGATATTGATGGTGATGAGCTTTCAGTTGCCGACGTGTCTTACACTGGCGCAGAGGGTGTGTTTACCGACAATGGCGATGGAACCTACACCTTTGCACCGAACGAGAACTTCAACGGTGACGTAAGCCTAGACTTCTCAGTATCTGACGGTACAGAGACGGTCGATGCTAACATTGACGTAACGGTAACAGACGTTAACGATGCACCAGTGGCAGGCGCAACGTCTTACCAAATGAACGAAGATGGCACCATCACATTGAGCCCTGAGCAGTTGATTGCTAATAGCTCCGATGTGGACGGTGAAGTGTCGCTTGATAGCGTGAGCTACTCAGGTGCAGACGGTATCTTGGTTCAAAATGAAGATGGGTCGGTAACGTTCGCACCAAACGAAAACTTTAACGGCGACATCAACCTTGATGTGACGGTTATTGATGACGACGGTGCAACGGCTCAGACTACCGCTGGTATTGAAGTTATTGCAGTTAACGACGCACCAGTGACCGGAAACGTGGCTTACTCGGTTGATGAAGACGGTTCAATTACGCTATCTCAAGAGCAGTTGCTGGCTAACGCATCCGATGTTGATGGTGATGCACTAACCGCAAGCAACCTATCTGCAGGTGACAATGCGACCGTAACAGCGAACGAAGATGGTTCATTTACTATCACTCCGGATGCTGATTTCAACGGTGACATTGATTTGAGATTCGATGTGTCAGATGGCCTTGAAACTGTTCAAGCTGGAGTCGACCTAACGGTTAACCCAGTCAATGACCTACCAACAGCAGAAGACCAAAACTTTACTGTTGAGGAAGATGGAACGCTAATCTTCACGGATGCAGACCTACTAGCAGGTGCTGCAGACATTGACGGCGATGACTTGTCTATCGTTGACGTGTCTTACACGGGCGCAGAAGGTGTGTTCACTGATAACGGTGACGGCACTTATAGCTTTGCTCCGAACGAGAACTTCAATGGCGATGTCAACCTAGGCTTCACAGTGACTGATGGCACTGAGACAGTCGATGCCAATATTGGTGTGACGGTAACGGATGTTAACGATGCGCCGGTAGCGGGTTCTACGTCTTACCAAATGAACGAAGATGGCACCATCACAATCAGCCCTGAGCAGTTAATTGCTAATAGCTCTGACGTTGATGGTGAAGTGTCACTTGAAAGCGTGACTTACTCAGGCTCTGACGGCACCTTGGTTCAAAACGATAATGGGTCTGTGACCTTCACGCCAAACGAGAACTTTAATGGTGATATCAGCCTAGATGTGGTCGTGACCGATGATGACGGTGCAACGGCAACAACAACGGCAGGTATCGAAGTTCTGGCTGTGAACGATGGACCTGAATCTGAGGATGTGAAACTAACCACAGCCGAAGACAGCACCATTCTTATCACACAAGACATGTTGTTAGCTCAAGCTACCGACATCGATAACACTGCAGACGAGCTGTCGGCTTCTGGTCTACAAATCGACCCTAGCTTGGGTGAGTTGCTAGATAACGAAGATGGTACTTGGTCATTTACACCAAACGAAAACTTCAATGGCGATGTGCCAATGACGTTTAACGTTAGCGATGGCCAAGAGACAATTTCAGTCGACGGCAACATCGATGTTACGCCAGTGAATGATGCACCTGAAGCGCCAACGATTGAGATGCAAGGCGAAGAAGATGTGGTCATGGTGATTGACCCTGCTTACATCGCGGGTCAAGTGACAGACCTTGATGGCGACGAGATCAGCATTGAGAGCATCACAGTACGAGCACCAGCGAATGCGACCTTAACTCAGCAACCAGACGGCATGTATCACTTAGTGACTACTCAAGACTTTAATGGCTTAGTAGAACTCGGTTATCAAGCTACTGACGGTGAAGAAGTGGTTGATGGCTCGCTGAATGTGGATGTCATTCCGGTTAACGACGCACCATTCAATGTCGGCAACGCAATGATGACCACAGACGAAGATGGCGCGTTCACCTTCGATGCTGGCGACTTGATGAACTTGTTCGGTGACATTGATACCGCAGACCTTGTTGTTTCTCGCATTATCACCGCAGACGGTGAAGATGGCGGAGAAGTTACAGACAACGGTGATGGTACTTGGACATTCACACCAACAGGCGACTTTGCGGGTGTTTCTGACCTACAAGTTGTCGTGAGTGACGGTGAGTTCGAAACGGTTCTCGATGTTCCTGTGTACGTACGTCCTGTCGCAGATGGCGCGGTTATTTCAACTGACCATGACGGTCCATTAGTCTTCGGCGAAGATGAAACGGGTCACTTGGGACTGAACGTTGGCCTAGTCGATGATTCAGAAACACTAAGTAACTTGGTGATGACAGGTTTCCCTGTTGGATTCGAGGTAACAGATGGTGTGAATACCGTGATGATCACCGAGCCGGGTCAATACATCGACCTGTTCGACTGGGATATCTCAAACATTCAAATGACGCCGCCTGAAGACTTCCATGGTGAGTTCTTCGTAACCGTAAGCGCAACAACGGTTGATTACGGAGATGAGCCGGAAGCGTTTGATGATGGTATCGATTCAGGTGATTTCGAAACTGTGGCGGGTGATTCCATCATCCTAACGGCGGACGACCTAATTGGTTTGGCTGAGAATGTGGATGCAGACAGCGATGATGAAGTGAAACTGGTTCATCTTGCCGACCGCAGCCAAGGTGAGATTGTCGATAATGGCGATGGCACTTGGACGTTCACACCAGCACCAGGCTTCACGGGCGAAGCAGACATTGCGTACGTAGTTGATAAAGATGGCGTGCTTCATGATGAGCAAACTGGCGTAGTCGTGAAAGAAGGTGACTCGCAAGGGAATGCAGCACCAGAAGTTAACAGCATCACAACGACGGAAATCGCAGCGGATGCCACCTTGTCGTTCACTGATGAAGACATGTTAGCGAATCTGAGCGATGCAGAAGGCGACAGCTTGAGCATTGAGTCAGTAAGCTTGATGGAAGGTCAGGGCGTAATTGAGAGCGATAACCAAGGTAACTATCAATTCACTCCTGCTGAAGACTACACCGGCGATGTTCAAGTTGGGTTTATAGCGACCGATGGCGAAAATCGCATCGAAAGCTTCTTCAATGTGGATATCCAAAGTGGCGATGAAGCAGCGGCGAGCGAAGGTTATACCTTAGCTGATGATGGTTCACTAACTATCACGGATGCACAGCTGGTGGATGAGTTAGGCGTCAGTGATTCTGCACAAGTTGTTGATGTTGCAGACGCGAACGATGCTGGCTTCTTTGCCGAATCAGGTGAAGGTGAGTGGACTTACTGGCCGAACGAAGACTTCGATGGCAATTTAGCGATGAATGTTGAAGTTAACGACGGCGGTGAAGTATCAAGTCACAGCTTAAGCATCCAAGTTGAAGATGATTCAGTACAAAGTGATGAACCACAAGTCCAAGCTGCTCAAGCAACAGAAGAGCAACAAGTGGAAGTGGCTCAACAAGCTGATGACCAAGCTCAAGATGCTGAAGCTGAAGGCAGCACAGCAGATGTAACCGCGGCACCGGGCGATACCATCTCTATCTCGATTCCAGATGAGGTGAGTGGTAACGAATCGGTTGATTACGCTGATATGTCTGGCTTACCTGAGGGCGCTACTGTGAACAACGCACTGGATAACGGTGATGGTAGCTTCACAATCAGTGGCAACCTAGAGCAGCCTGTATCCGTTGAACTTCCAGAAGGTTATGAAGGTACTAGCGAGATCCAATTCCAAGGTTACGACGAATTGGGTAGTTCAATAGACGGTGCTAGCGGTTCTGTTGAGGTTGAGGTCGATGATCAATACACCATGCAAGGTTCTACTCAAGAGCAGCAACCAGACATGGCGGGTATGGAATCTGGAGGCAGCGACTGGACAAGTTCAGGTGGTCAAGATCAAGGTGTTGACTTCACGGATGACTCTGGAAGCTTTGATTCAGATTCTCAAACTGGAACCGATCAAGGCAACGACTTCGACCAAAGCTCGATTTAATCGAGAGAGCTTAGTTTTAGTCTAAACCGACATTTAGTCTAAGCCAACAAGGAGATAGGGCAGCGTAAAGTTGCCCTCATTAAAGCCATGTAGAGTTATTGATACATGGCTTTTTTTAATTTTTTTGTTGTTTGTTTCGATAAATAAACTTGAGAACAGGTAAATATGTCCTTAATTATGAGAAGGGTCAGTTAGACAGGAGTGAGGGCATGTATCGTTATGTCAGTTCACCGCAAGCGTCGAAGTACATAGTGCCACCACCTCAACATCGAGAGTTGTCGAGTGTGGATGTGCCTGAGTCCGAATTAGAGATGCGAGAAATATTGAATAATTGGTTTGCTGATGGTTTAGCGCCCATTATTGAAAGTGAAGATGACTACATCTCTGCGAGCGATCACGTTCGATTTGAAAAGCTTAGCCGCACCGTTGGGATGTTGTTGAGAAACAAAGATTATTATTTTGCGGCTAAACGGATTTTATCAGTGTGGGAACAAGATTGTCTTGAAACCACTTATATCAATTATCTCATTTTGCGCAGTGAGCGAGTCACTTCTTTAAGGTAAGTTAATGGTGTGGCATTTGTCATTTTTCATTAGGCATTAGGCATTAGGCATTAGCGACTTAGGGTTCGTGTGCTTACGATCTTTTAATTTTTCTAACGAATCAGCAAACAAAAAGGGCAAGCTTGGAGGCTCACCCTAAAGGTCTTTGTTTTGGCTTAACGTTATTTTCAACTAATTCTCAACTGGGTTACGACTTACACCCAACCATCAAATTTGAGTCGTTTTTGAATTCTTTCGACCGCTTCTTTCTGCATTTGTCTAACACGTTCATTAGAAACATTCACATCCAACATTTGTCCGACCTCAGACAGCGTTTTCACCTTGTTATCAAAGAAACCAAAACGGTGGATGAGCACCTTTTGTAATTTTGGAGGAAGTGTATAGATGATTTGTTCTAGAGCTTGGGTAAAGGATTGATCCTCACAATCTTGTTGAGGGTCTGGGATATATTCACTTTCGCATTGATCAAGCACCATAGGCGCATGGCTAGTTCCAACCGTTGTCGTCACGTCAATAAACCCGCTTAACGCCACCAGTTGATCGACGCGTTCGGCATTTACACCTGAACTGTCTGATAGCTCAGAAATTGAAACCTCTTTACTCATTTTTTTGCTTGCATCGAGCTTTTTTGAGGCGAGGCTGTTTATTTCTTTACACACGTGGGCTGGCAATCGAACGGTTCGACCCGTGTTCATGAGTGCGGCTTCAATGTTTTCGCGGATCCACCAAACAGCATAGGTTGAAAAACGATAGCCTGGTTCTGGATCGTATTTGTCGATGGCCTTAATCAAGCCAATGTTGCCTTCCTCGATCAGGTCGAGCAGGGTGAAATTATTGCCTTTACGTTTTAGGTAACTCTTTGCGATTTTCACAACAAGGCGCAGGTTTGATTCGATCATGACATCACGCGCTTTTTTATCACCCGCGCGATTCAATTTTGCGTAATACACCTCATCTTCACGCGACAGCAGATCAATGCCAACAATATCTTTCAGATAATGAGCACAAGGGTCTGCACTGGTAGAAAATGATTCGGTAATGGGTGTTTCATCCGTGAGCCCCTGAAACGCAGCAAAACTATCGTTGTTCATTTCCTTGTCCTTATCTAGCCGACTGAACGTTTTAGTTTTTTTTATTATGCCACCAAGTGATTAACGCTTGGTTTCATTAGAGTGTAGATAACAATTTCTTCTTTACCAATAAATAAAATGCAATTTCGTATGTTTATGTCACAAAAAGATCTACAAATATTTAACTATTTTGCATCTCATCAAGTGTGTTGGTTTTTCGTTTAAAACATTAAGACGGATAGTTTATAAAGCATGTGTTATACATCGGTTTATCTAGATAAATGACGTGAATTTATAGGTGTGGGTTAGAACTATAATTGAGAGGAGAAATGATGAGAAAAATGTTAAGAGTCGAGGTTCAATGTTTCCAAGCACCTCAACTCTTTTAGCTGTGTCGGCTGTTAAGTATCGCCATGCACGTTTTAATTCTATCGACTAATAAGTGCTAAGAACCTCATCGATTTGCTGATTAATGATCTTCATTTCGCTGTAGATAACCGAAAGATCATCATCTTGCGGCGCAAGCTTATTGAGTGTGTTTTGTTCTACTCTTTCCAATGCAACTGTGGCCGTTTCTTCACCAAAGCTGGCTAAAATGCCTTTTAAGGTGTGCACGGTAAAATGAAGCTTGCCCCAATCTTGTTGTTGAACCAACTCTTCGATCTCTTGTAGCGAATTGCCATGGTCTTCTTGATATGTAGACAAAACGGCGTAAATGACGTCTCTGTCATTGTCTAAATAGGCGTTTAAAGCATCAAAGTCTAGCATGTGGACTCCTGTCGGCTGAATGTTGAAAATGGGCTAGGCGGCTTAGTGGAAAAACCATACCTTGATGAATCACTAATCCATTGATTCCATTTTGGAGGAAGTTCTAACTGTAAGATTTCTTCTAGATAGTCGTCGCTAAGTTTCTCATCTATATGAGCTTTATTGACGGCGTATATATAGTCAAGTTTGGCGGCAACTGAATATGGGTAACTGTGAATGTAGTCCTTTATTTCTTGGATCGAACCCAAATTTTCAATGTTTATACACGTTGAAGGGTCGACATTTTTGGACTCAAGTTGGTGATTTATGGCTTCTCCACGAGATTTGAGACATTCCACTGTTAAATGATAAAGAGAGTACTCACCAAAGTGGGCGAGCATGGGTAATAACTGAGTGAGCAAATAAGTCGGTTGGCTGTGGAAATTGTTCGCTAACAGTGTCGAAGCTCTAATCACTTTTTTGTGGGCAATCTGAGGGCTATTTTCGATGAGCAATATGCTGCTCTGAAATAGGGCAAGGCTGGCCAAAACTTGCTGCTGTTGTTTTACCGGAAGTTTCAGGTTTACCAACTCGGTGAATTGGTTGGCGTGCTCAAGCAAAATACGTTTGTACTTTAGTTGCGTCTCGCGCTGATACGTTGCTTTTAAGGAATTAAAGTGCGCACCAATGGAATGGATGACATCAATGTCAGCAGCTGAAATGTGGGTTGCATACATCTCACCTAACTTTATGATCATATGTGTGTTATCTGCGTTCTCAGCTAAGTCGATGGCCCTGATTGCACGATGGCTGATGCTGGGAGTCATCTCAAATGCACGAATCGCTAATTTAAGAGCAGGCAGCAGCATTTTATGTTTTTCATAGATACAGCTTAAGCAGTCAATCACGCTCAATGAGAGTGGCTGTGCTATTAGAAAATTGTGGAGCTTATCTATGGCTAAATTTGGCTTGCCTAAGCTGTCGAGAATCAGCGCCTCAGCCACCAATTTGGTTGGGTGCATGTTGGTTTTGGAGTTGTTAATGACGCTAGAGAGTAACTGCCATTTCTTACCTGCAATTAAATGTTCAATCAATGTCGCTTCGAACTGAACGCTAGTACCATTAGGGGAGATCGCCAAAGCTTGAGCTAATCTCTCTTGACTGGCAATGGGATACAAATCATTCAGTTGGGTGAGTTTCTTTGAAACGGACACGGCACTTTGGATCTTTTTACCCAACGTTTGAGTATTAATCGGTTTAGAAACGAAGTGGTGTGCTTCACCTGAAAGGGCGGTTAATACTGTTTCCTGACGCATATCCCCAGAGAGCAAGATTGTCGCCACAGTATGATCGATGAGGCGGTTTCGATACAGAATGCCCAACAGCTCAAAGCCAGTAAAAGACTGTTCTAAGTGGTAGTCAATGAGGAGTACATGAAAAGAGTGTGTCTCGACCGCTTTAATGGCTTTTCGATAGTCGGTCGCAATAAAAATACAGTCGCGCGAAACTCCCAAACTAGCCAGTTGCTGCTTAATAAGTATTGTTGCGCTTTTAGAGTCGTCGACGATCAAAATTCGAAGGTCTGTTGGTAAGGTCAAATCCATTTTCCTTAATACCAAATGTTATTTTTTAATTTAGGTGTCAAGTTGCACATTGTCAAGGTGCCTATATCACATACAAACACTCAATAAACTATTGGTAATTAAAGAGTATTAGATAACATTTATGAAAGCCTTCAAACGCAGGTGACTTTTACCTGATTTTAGTGGGGTTATACGTGTTTTAGAAATAAAAAAGAGGCAAGCCGATAAGCTCACCTCTCTGTTTTATTGTTCGAGTTTTTATTCGAAATGTTGTTCTTTGCTTGAAGTTTTATTTACCGAAACTCTAGCGTTAATCACGCATGTTTAGAATCAATACTGCCGCTAGAGCTAAGAACGCCGTCATCATTAAGAACACATCGTTGTAAGCCATGATGGCTGCGTCACGTTGCATTGTGCCGAGCAAACTTGCTTGTGCTTGTTGCATCGCAGTTGCGGCATCACTTCCTGACTGAATGAAAAACGCTTGTTGTTGCTGAAGCGTCTGCCAACCAAGTTGACTCACTGAAGGTAGCGACTCCTTGATGTGTGCTAAGTGCTCACGGGTTTTGTTATCCAATAGCGTAGCGATAATCGCGATGCTGAAAGCGCCCCCTAAGTTCCGCATTACGTTGGTTAACGTTGATGCGTCTGGCGTGTCCATTTTGCTGATGTTCTTCATGGCAACCAAAGACAGCGGAACCATGATGAACGGACTACCAATAGCACGCAGAACCATAGATAAAATCAGCTGTTGCCCGCCAAAATCGATTGTCATGTGTGTATTTACGTAACAACTAAAACCGAACATCGCGAAGCCAAAGGTAACCAAGTACTTAGGCTTAATGATCTGTGTTAGCTTTGGCACAATTGGGAATATCAGAAGCTGTGGGAAACCCATCCACATTAGCACTTCACCAATTTCCATCGCGTTATATTGCTGAATTTGAGTGAGATACATCGGTAGAACATAGATAGAGCCGAGCAATGCCATTCCTAGAATCAAATAGGCGATACAAGACATCGCAAATTGCCCATCCCGCAATAGCCGCAGGTTAACCAATGGCTTCTTGTGTTGGAGTTCGTTTATCACGAAGTAAACCAAACTCACCGCCGACACGATACTCAAGCCAATAATAAAGCTCGAACTGAACCACTCTTCACGGTTACCTTCTTCTAACACCACTTCCAAACAACCTAGCCCTAATGCCATGGTGGCGATACCAAACCAATCGGCTTTTTTCAGCGTGCCAAGGTCGAGCTTTTCATCGTCCAAGCCAAATCGGATCATGGTGATCACAAGCAAAGCTGGCGGAATATTGATGTAGAAAATATAGTGCCACGAGAAGTTCTCCGTCAGCCAGCCACCAAAGGTAGGGCCAATCGATGGAGCAAAGGTCGCGGTTACACCAAACAGTGCCATACCCACAGCACGCTTGTTGACCGGCAATAACTGAATCACCAGCGAGAAAGCAAGCGGGATTAGAGCACCACCACTGAAGCCTTGCATCGCGCGGAACACGATCATCGAGGTCATGTTCCAAGAGAACGAACACAACAAAGATGAAATGGTGAAAATGGCTGTCGTCCACGTGATATAACGGCGTTTACCGAGCGCTTTAGAAAGCCAACCACTGAGTGGGATAGCGATCATCTCTGCGACTAGGTAAGACGTAGAGATCCACGAGCTTTCATCCAAGGTGGCTGATAGCGCACCTTGAATATCTTTGAGAGACGAGTTGGTGATCTGAATATCCAAGATCGCCATAAACGCGCCAATCAAGCCGCCAAATAGGGCGATCCAATGGCGTCTCGAAACCTCGTCATCATCATTTGTTTGGGTGACAACACCAGCGTTACTCATGGTCTAGCCTCGTTTATCGATGGTCGCTACCACAGACAAACCAGGAAGCAGTCGACCTTTCAACTCTTGCTGATCTGGAATAGTAATTTTAACCGGTACACGTTGAACGATTTTAGTGAAGTTACCGGTCGCGTTTTCTGGTGGTAGGAGCGCAAATTTAGCGCCAGTCGCAGGGGAGAAACTGTCTACCACACCTTCAAGAGGCTGCCCCGGGAACGCATCCAGCTCTACTTCAACCGTCTGACCTTTGTGAATACCACTTAGCTGTGTCTCTTTGAAGTTGGCTTCAATCCACACTTGGTTGTTTGGTACCAAGCTCATCAGTGGTGCGCCTGCTTGAATCAGCAAGCCTTCACGTACGCTGCGTTTACCAATCACGCCATCTGCTGGCGCGTAAATTTTGGTGTAATCAAGGTTAAGCTGTGCTTGATCTCTCTGGGCTTGAGCTTCGGTCACGGATGCATTTGCTTGCTCAATCTCACTAGCGATAACGGTTAATTGGTCATTGGTTGCAACGAGGTTTGCTTTTGCTTCTTCTAAATCTGCCTGAGTTACTTTTTGTTGTGCAACCATGCTATCGACTTCATCTTGAGACGCGTAGTTACGCTTTAGTAAGCTACGAGAACGTACCACTTGTTGAATCGCGCGTTCGTATTCAGCTTGTGCAGAATCAACGCGGCTTTCTGCTTGATTGATCTTGCTACGTTGTAACGTTTGTTGTGCCACTAGATTTTTGACGTCTGATTGCACGACGCTTAAATGGGCGTTTGCTTGAGCGAGTGCTGACTGGTAATCACGGTCATCGATTTGAACCAGCAAATCACCTTCTTTAACCGATTGGTTATCACTCACATAAGACTTAACAATATAGCCAGAGACCTTAGGGCTAATATTCGTGATGTCGCCTTGTAGGTAGGCATTGTCGGTAGATTCAAAGTACTGGCCATAGCCGTACCAGTATCCAGCACCGGCTAAACCCAATGACAGCATGATCGCAGTAGCAATAAGCGGAGCTTTTTTACGTTTTTTTGTGCTTACTGTTTGCGAAGCGTTGTTGTTCTCTGTCATTTTTTCTTTCTCATTTTGTTTTTATTTAGATGTAACGAATTGTAAATGAATTCGATTGATTGATAAGATAGGAAAAAAGGGAAACACTGTTGCAAAAATCTAACTAATGGCGCTTTGGGAGAAGTACGATGGACTTAAATGCTGTGACTGTTTTTACACAAGTTGTTGATTGTGGCAGTTTCACGCACGCAGCTGAAGCATTGAACATGACCAAGTCGACCGTCAGCCGAAAGCTAGACGAGCTGGAACAGCATCTAGGTGTGAGGTTGATCACTCGTTCGACACGAAGTTTAGTCTTAACGCCAGAGGGTGAGCGCTTTTATCAGTCGAGCATGCAGATGCAAGAGATCATGAACCAAGCTGAGCTAGAGGTTTCAGCCAATCAGGATTTGATCCGAGGGCAGTTAAATGTTGTGTTGCCTGTCGAATTGGGGCATCAAGTATTAGCTAAATACATCCACAGCTTCCTAAAAGAGCACCCAAACGTGACTTTGAACTTAGAACTGTCGAATCGAGAAGTCGACATCATTGCTGAGGGGATCGATCTTTACGCACAAATTGGTGAGCTAGTGGACTCGAGCTTGGTTTCTCGCTACCTCACAACATCAAAGCGTGTATTGGCAGCCAGCCCTGAGTATTTAGAGCAGTTCGATGACGTCTCTTCACCCGATGATCTTGAACCGCCATTCAGAATGATTGAGGTGGTGAACAAGGCCGCGCGTCTACCCAAGTGGCATTTACAATTAGAAGGCGGAGAGTCGATTTTGATCGATCTACCGTGTCAGTTGCGGGTGAATACCATCACGGCATGCCTAACAGCGTGTGTGGATGGGCTCGGCTTGGCGGTGCTTCCTGAATTCATTTGTCGGGAACACTTTAAGACAGGTAAGCTGATTCGTTTGCTACCTGAATATGAGATGCCGGAAGTTTCAGTAAGCCTAGTGTATGCAGACAGGCAGTTGATGCCGAAACGTAAGAAGGTCTTTATCGACTATCTACTGACTGCTTTTCAAAATAGAGCCAATCAAATAACGAAATAAAGGCATATTGTATTGGGAGCAACAGAAGGAATCGGCTGCCTAACTGTTGATTAGTTGTAATTCATTGACAATGACCAATAACATTGAAAAGAGAAAAACGAACTTGTTAACAAGTTCGTTTTTTTCTGATTGCTAATGTAGTTGTAGGCTAAGTATCGAACTAGCTCTTTTTCTCTGTGTACTCTAGCTTGTAGAAGTGAGCTTCACTTTGTCCATTCGTAAATTGGTTGTATACGCCAGCTTTGAAGTAGCTTAATAGGTGACGCCAGTAGTCAATATCCTGCTCAACTTTACGTTCACCGTTTACGTCAACAATAAGTTTCTTATCACCCACGATTAAATCAAATGCTGTTGGTTTGCCTTGTGGTGCTTTGCCTAAATCATACTGAGAATATGCTACGTCTGATTTGCACATTTCCTTGTCTTGGTTTTTCTTGCCGAACGATCCTTTACAAATTACAGCGTTGTTTTTAATGATTGCCCAGAAATGCCCTTCAATACCATTATTGTCACGTTTCCATACAACACGAAGCAAAGGGTGAGGGACATTGTGAGTACCAAGATCATCTAAGCCTTTGTTATGTACTTGTAGGAATGTAATCTCGTCTTGCTTAGAGTCTGAGTTCTTCATCGACTCTTCAGGTTTTATGATCTCCACCTCCGAACTTAATGTGTATGTTTCATTTGTTAAGTCTGTGCGGAAGTTTTCCTGAACGCGTAGCTCGTTGCGCAGGTGGTCATTCTTCATGGTAAAGACTAGCGCTTCACTTTCTTTGTCGACATAGAAGTTGTTGTTCACAATGCCGTCGTAGTTATTATCGAGCGCAAAATAGTCTTTGTTGCCTTTCTTTCCGTTTGGATCTGAAATTTGAAGTTCAGAAACTGACAAAACATTTTGGTATTGAGAGTAATTAGAAGGTTCGCCTAAAGCTCCTTCTGGATTCGAAAACTGAACATTAGCGATTGCCGAAGAAGAAAAGGCAAGAAGGGCACAGCAAGTGAGTAGGGTCTTTTTCATCAAAAATATCTCTTTTGTATTATTATCATTCAATATAAGCATTGATATCACTTTTGAGATTTATGTGAAAACATCTGTGTTTGAAATTGTGGTCGGCACCCAATTTTCTTGTACAAAAATAGAGAGAATTAGGTGTCGATTGGGATTGGTACCTGAGTGTCAAAGGTGTGGATTTTTGCTCGTTAACAACACTACCTGCTAACCCGTAATAGTGAATAAGGTGAGGCTTAAAAACGGCACGTTCAAACTAGTTAGGCTCTGATTTCCACTCTAACGTTTGTCCGTTGCTCAATACGGCTTTTATAGCGCTCGGCGAGACTTTAAGGCCTCTCTGATGAAAGGTTTGATCTGAAAAATTGGCAATGATCTTACTTCCGTCACTGAACTCAGTTTGTTGAACATCGCCGCTCTTATCTAACCATTCGGAATCGACTAACTGTTTATCCCATAACTGTTCGTGCATTGGTTCAAAGCCATCTTGATAGTGTTTGAGTGCTTTGATTCTCTGGCTTGAACTTGATAAAGCTTCATCTCTGGTCAAGTGAACCATCGGTGGTGTGTTGTACAGCATGGCGGTTAAGTCACGTTCTGCTTGTACATTAGTGAACTTAAGGCTGTCTGAATGCCAATGGTGCGTATTGATTGCTTCATCATGGAAAACGGCTTGGTAAAGTGGAATTCGATATTGTGGCGAAAATAGTAGCGACTTGTAGGGCTCTTTAACCTCGGCCGGCTTAAAGAAGAAGTCAGGCTTGTGGTCTGGGTACCAACGACCTAAGTAATAGGGAGATTGGCGGTTCTCTTTCATGTCTTTGTCTGTCCATCCAAAACCAACCGTTTCTAAGCCGTGTGCAAACGCGATGCCTTTTGTTGTTAGGCTGTTGCCGTCTTCAGAGCCTAATACTAACGAAGGTTGCTCGCTAAGCCACTTCATTCGGTTGTTGAACGCAGAAAGCATGTCTGATTCGTCGTTTGTATTGCCATTACTGTCTATAGAGACGCGGTAATCTTCACGTGCCATGGCGGTTGCATCAACATCTAAGAACAAGCTGTTGAAGTTGCCGAATCTCATAATGTCTTGAGCACGCTGTTTTACGTATTCGAAATTGGTTTTTGTATTTGAGGAAGCATTAGAGGATGCATCTGAAAAGAACAGTTGATTGTTGGTTGCATTAACCATTTGATAGCTAATGAAATGATTGTTTTGCTGTACTGTCCAAAAAGGCATCTTAAAGTCTTGAGTAGTGTTACTTCCAGAATGGTTACCGACGAGATAACTTGCCCAAAGCTTGTTGTCAGTAGGCACGCGCATACCTTCACTAAACGGAAGAAATAGTGTCTGAGTTTGTTGTTCGGCAAGATCAAACCACGCCAATTCGATGGGTTTGTTTCGTTTCACCTGTATATTTGAAGGTAAGCTGAACTGAAAAGTGAGCTGGTCTTGATTAAGCTCTGCCTTAACGTTTATTCCACTGGGTACTAAGGTCCAAGTGGCGATTTTTGCTGAGTCAGCTTTATCGGAAAAGCCAATGACCAGATTGGTCGCTTTCTGTGGTTGGCTATCAACGGTGAGAGCAGCACTGTTAACGCTTAAGCCGTTCCAATCGACCTCTAAAGTATTCGATGAGGTAGCGACGGTATTGTTGTTACTGGTGAGCGTTATTTGGCTCGCTTGTGCGTTGGATGAAAACAGACAAGCTGTTGTTAAAGCCACAATGGCAAAATTAGAAAGATTGAGTGGGTGACGTACGCTGAGCATATTTAGATTCCGTAAAGGGTAACTACGGTTATTACACCTAAGTAGCGCTAGTGCTTTGTCACCTATATGTCTCTATTTTCTGCATTACCTAGTTTCTAATCTTCTTCTGAAAGCATTCCATTAGAAAGGCACCGCGACACGCTGCACATATTGGACTTCAATCGCACCTTGGTATTCAAACATTTCAACCGAGGCACTCAAATGTTTAGCATTAGTCCCTAGCGGGCTTTCTGTGGGAACGGGTGCTTGCGCTGTCCTGATTGGCACTTTGTAGCCTAACAGGTTGTAGTTCTCATCGAACCATTGCCAACTCACATTGGCGTTAGGGCAGTTGTCGATCACCTTCGGTGGCGTGATCACGATATGTGGTTCGCTGAGTTTACTTTCGAGTGTTAACCATCGCTTGCTGTTGTCTAAAGCGACAACAATAGGATAGTGGTTCGAACCTATCCTTAGTTGATAAACACCAGATTCGGGTTTGATGAACATTTCACTGGTCTCAATCTCTTGATACTCATTGTTAGAAGCGAGTTGTCCATCGAGAAGGATTTTACCTCTTGGGGAAACCAGAGAGATAGGTTGTGTTTGGATTTTCGTGTCTTGACTGAGTTGCTCTGCAGCGACTTTGATTTGATAACCGTGCGACGACAGGCCATAGCGTCGAATGAAGCTGACTTGGATGTGGTGTTTTGGCTCAGCACTTTGTTTGAGTAAGGTTCCACATTGAGTCTGGCTCAGGATCTCTTGTTTGACTGGCAGCCAAAGCTCACTATCGAGTGATTTGTGATCGAGTGCGATTTGCAGCTCTTGCCACGCAACTTGAGGTTGGTCATCAAGTAGAGATTGATAGGTGTGCTGCAATGGCGTGTCGGTAAACCATGCCGCATGACTTGCGAGCGGCAATGTGTAGATCAGTGCGGTTAACGAAGTAACTTTCATTATGATTCCCCGGCCAAGCGGTAACCAACGCCACGATGTGTTTCTATATTCAATGTTGGCAGCTTCTGGCGTAAGCGCAGTATGTGATTATCAATAGTTCGGGTACTAGGAAAAGCCTGATATCCCCAAATCTTATTGAGTAATTCATCTCGGTGAAACACACGACTTTGGTTCTGAACAAACAGTACCAATAGCTGAAACTCTTTAGGTTTTAGTGTTACAGGGCTTTCATCCAGATAAGCGATCCGTTCCGACAAGTTGATTTGGATATTTGCGTAAGTTAAGAGGCTCACACCTAACGGACGTAGCTGGGTAATGACTCGAGCGAGTAATTCGTCGTTCGAAAATGGTTTAGTCACATAGTCTTTGGCACCCGCCATTAAACCTTCAACACGTTGTTGAACTTCTACTTTAGCGGTCAACACAATCACAGGCAGCGCTTTGAGGAGCAACCAGTTTGGAAGGTGTTGCAAGCTGTCCCCATCTTCAAGCTGTCGATCCAGTATCACAAGATCGGCTCGAAACCATTTCTTACTGGCATTCTCTGAATCCTTCGCCCAAAGGCATTGGTAACCATTGGATTCAAAGATGCTGACGAGGCCTTGTCCAAGCAGTTGGTCGTCTTCAATCAGCAGTAGGGTGTTCATAAGCTATTTCCAAAATACATCGGGTTGGGTTGCGAAGAATAATGAGACGGCCATTCGCTTGTTTCATCAAGTGTTCGACAATAGTAAGGCCAATGCCCATGTTGTCTTGTCTGTGATTGATATTCGGTGTTGCTCGAGATACAAACCGTTGCAGAAAAGAAGGGAAGTGCCCCTCGTCTTGTACCTCAATCGTCAGCTTGTCACCGAGTTCGACCTTTACCAAAACCTCACCTTTACCATGTTGTTTGGCATTCTTGATTAGATTATCCAAGCAGATGGTTAGCCAGTAATAGGGAAGGTTCAGTTCAACTTCACGCGCTTCACATTGATAAGAAATATTGTGCTTTTCACAGACATGATCGAGCCACTCTTCTAATGAAGCGTTTTGCTTCAACAAAGGCTCTGACTGATCCGAACTTAGGTACACTTTGCTGTTTTCGGTGAGCTGAGAAAGCCTTTGATAGTCAGATATTAAACGCCAAACCGCACTTTGAGTTTCATCAGAAAAGTCATCGTAGCGATTTCTAAACATTTCGACGGTTAAGCCTAGGCTAGTAATAGGCGTGCGCAGTTCATGAGTAAGAAGCTGTAAAACGAACTGCCTCTCTTTTCGTTGTTTTGTTCTTAGGTATAAGACTCTAGCGAGCCCGGAAAGCAACGTTAGCAGCAATGTAAAGATCAACGTTTTCATGATCAGATTGTCATTGCTAGGCTCGTTTAAGCACACGTTACTGTAACGAAAAGTACAGGTTTCACCTGCCAAAGATACCTCTTGTTGCTCTGCGATAGGTTGCCAAACATCTAAGGGAATAGCTTTCCAGCCTTGTTCGCCACTTAACCAAAGCACATCATCTTGTTGCCAAGCGCGGTATCCATTGAGCAGTGCTTCTCTGCCTTGTGCACTTAGGCTTTCTAGTTTGTTATATAAAGGGTGCTGAGGGTTGGTAAGACTCAAAAATGGGCGTATCTGCTCGGTCACATCTGGGTAAGCGGCTAAATAACGACCAGCAAAGCTGCCACCGGCAGGGTGACGTTTGGAGTGTGCTGCAAACCAAATCGAATCCAATGTTTGTTGCTGACACAGAGCGAGCTCGAACTCGATGGCTTCATGTAATGAAGGGTTACTGCTTTCAATCGCTTGGCAGTGATCTTGTATTGACGCTAACGCTGCGATGTCGTCCCAACTGAATTGGTTGAAATCAGGATAGCGGCTATTTTCATGGAGCAGTACTTTCGGATACTGAGCCAACTCTTGTTGAGATACTAAGAGTGGGGATGATTGCCAGCTCAGTTGATACAGAGTTTGCCACTTATCTTGCAAACTTTGGGCATTGACTAGGGTTGGGAGCCAAAAGATCAAGCAAAGAGCTAATGTAAACCTGCGCATCCAATCATTCTCGTTAAAAGTCGTGGGGCGAGTCTAAAGAGTTTTGGGCGCGATTTGTAACCTGAATGTCAACAAGTGTTCTTTTAACAACAAATTGTCGAGTGGGTCATGCTTTTAAATAATAAAGTACAAATACAGTAAGTATCATTTATTTGAAATAAAATAGATAATTGTGTACTTACTGTCATTATTGGGCGAAATGTGGGGACTATACTGGGCTCATACCTAATAAGAGGAACCATCATGAAACTCATCATCAAATCAGTATTGGCAATCAGTATTTTGGCTACAGGCTCTGCTCATGCGTTCGAATTAACCAGCAACGATATTCAAGAAGGTCACCCAATGGCAAAGACTTTTGAATACTCTAGTTGGGGTTGTGACGGCGATAATCAATCACCACAATTGATGTGGAAAGATGCACCAGCAGGTACTAAAAGCTTTGCTATCACAGCTTATGATCCAGATGCACCGACTGAAAGTGGCTTTTGGCATTGGGTTGCGTTTGATATCCCTGCAACTGTGAACGAGCTACCTCGCGGTGTCGACATCTCTAAAGTCGGTGGCAAAGAAGGTCGCATTGATTACGGTACAGTTGGCTACGGTGGCGTTTGTCCTCCAGAAAAAGATGGTATGCACCGTTACCAGTTCACGGTTTGGGCATTACCAACGGACAAACTTAACCTCGACGAAAATACGCCGTCGGCAGTGGTTGGATTCACGTTGAACAGCATGGCTTTAGACAAAGCGAAACTGACTACAACTTACACACGTTAATGGCTTATACACGTTGATAATAAGTAAACAAGGGGGATGAGATGAATCATCAATATCAAGTGACGATCTTTCGTGCAGAGCAGTTACAAAAACTGCGCAATGTGAGGATTCTATCCCCTAGTATCATTCAGATCATTACAGGCAGTAAGCGCCTGTTTTGGAAAGATTCAGCGGCAGAACTCTCACATTCTGAGCTGTTGTTGTGTGAGGCATCAGCTTCACTAAGTTTTGAGAACATGCCCCACAAAGGGCGCTTCTTATCACGAGTGTTCAGCTTTCAATTCCAACCTTCTCAGGCGATGCTTGATTTAAGTGAGGAACGCTCGAATGATCTGGGGCTGCCTAAAGTACAAGCGGATCGTAGCTTACAAGATTCACTCAATGCTCTGTTTTCCTTTGATAAACAAAGCATGAGTAAAGAGACCCAGCAGTTTTGGTTGCAGGGCTTATACCAGCAATTAGCCGAGAAGGGCGTACTGCATCGATTGTTTATTAGCTCAAACGTTTCGTTTAGCCAGAAACTCAGCCACTACCTTTCACATTCACCGGACGAGAAACATCCGTTAGAGTCGGTAGCAGAGCGCTTTGCGATGAGCCGCGCCACGCTTATCCGTAAATTGAAACTTGAAGGCATGCAATATCGTGAGGTTTTGGCTGAAGTTCGGTTGAGTCATGCGCTTTATCTGATGCAAAACGGACAGCAGAATGTGGCGATGTTAGCTCAGTCTTGCGGTTATCAATCGGAAGGGCGTTTTAGCCAGCGCTTTAAAGGGAAGTTTGGTTTGTCGCCAAGTGAATACATCAAAACTGTCGTCAGCAATAAAGTCGCGACACCATAATCATTCTGTTTGGCCTAAACGCTCACTTTTTTATCTCGTGCTGCCAGTGCTGCGAAAATCGTGCACGCAAAGGCAACAGATGCGATCAGCAGAATAGGAACACTCCAAGAATCTGTCTGAGCATGAAGCTTACCCACCAATGTTGGACCAGTGGCAGCCAACGCATAACCGATTCCTTGCGCCATACCCGACAGCGATGCGGCTTGGCTGCTATTCGAAGTTCGCAGGCCAACAAAAGAGAGAGCGATAATAAACGTAGAGCAGTTGGCTAATCCAAAGAGTCCCACCCAAAAGATCGCAAACTCAGGCAAATACAGCAGCCCAATCAATCCAATAAATACACTCGAAGTACAAAGCGTAATGAGCCATTGTTGGTTATCGCTTTTACCTAAGAACGGCAGTAACAGTAATCCCGGAACCATAGTCGAAAATTGTAGAAATCCGTAGATATAACCCGCATCGATTTCACTGTAGCCAAGGTCGTTTAAGATCTGTGGAAGCCAGCCTGCCAAAGAATAGAAGGTAAATGAGTTAAGCCCAAGCGCTAACGTTACTTGCCACGCTACGCCGCTTTTAATCATCTGTTTCATCGGCAGAGGTTTGTCTTGTTGCTTGTTATTGCTGGCCGAAGATGAAGATGAGCGTTTTCTGATTTTAGGCAACCAGATCATCAAAGCTAATATTGGAAATACCAAGTTCATTAACAGCGCTAATTGCCAACCCGTGATCGTAAATAAGGTTAGATTTGAAAACGGCACCATCAAACTTGAGCCTAACGTCGACCCGATGCCCATCGTAAAGATGTACAGAGAAGTCACAGTAGCGATGCGTGTCGGGAAGCTAACTTTCACTACTACAGGCAACAACACATTACCAATCGCGATACCAAGCCCGATCATCACCGTGCCGATATACAAGGTTGGGGTTAATCCAGCAGAGCGCAGTGTAATACCCGTAGTGATCAGAACTAAGCCTAATAACAGGCTAGGCTCTAGACCAATTCGTTGGGATATCTTGGTGACTAATGGTGAGAATAAGGCAAAAGTTAACAGTGGCAAAGCTGTTAAGAAGCCTGCAGCCGATGACGTAAGGTTGAGGCCTTCCATAACCTGAGAAAGCACAGGAGCCAAGCTCGTAAAAGGCCCACGAAGGTTAAGTGCTAGGAATAGAATCCCTAACATCACGAAAATGCTATTACGAAGAGAGGCGCTCATAGGTTGTTCTACTGTTTGCTTATGAGAAGACAGGCTAGCCTACAGATCATTGAATGATTACACAAATACCGTTTAAATAGGTTTACTAATGATTGAACCTGCGCAGTGCGCGCTTAGCCAGAAAAGTCACCCATGACTGTATTAAATATCGACAAGCTCATCTCGGACTTCCCACTGCTTCAACAATTGATTGCATTGGAAGAAGTGGTTTGGTTTAACCCAAATGTGACGACTCTGGAGCGCGGTTTGCTTTATGTGGGATTAGGCGAACAAGATATTCACGATGCGAGCATGAGGCTACAAAGGTTTGCTCCTTATCTAGCCAAGGCGTTTCCTGAAACTCAAGCGACCAATGGCATCATCGAGTCTGAGCTTATTGACATTCCATCTATGAAATCAGCATTGGGAGTACATTATCAGCAGCCTATAAAAGGGCGTTTGATGATGAAGAAAGACAGCCATTTGCCAATTTCAGGTTCAATCAAAGCTCGCGGTGGTATTTATGAAGTACTAACGCATGCCGAGAAGCTTGCGATTGAAGCCGGGTTACTGTGTGAGAGCGATGACTATAGTAAGTTGCTCGAACCTGAATTCCGTGACTTCTTCCAACAATACAGCATTGCGGTAGGATCCACGGGTAATCTAGGCATGTCGATCGGTATCATGAGTGCCAAATTGGATTTTACGGTCTCTGTTCATATGTCGGCAGACGCGAGATCTTGGAAGAAAAGCAAACTTCGTGAGCATGGCGTCAACGTTGTTGCAAATATGAGCTGCTAAAAAGATAAGTCATGATAGAAGAGTGTTGTTTATAGCTTGTACACACTCTTTCTCACCTCTAAATCCCACCTTAATTCAAACAATAACTTGCGCAGATCGTTATCCAAAACACACATTTTATAAATTAAGCTTCTTAGATGTTCTAACTATCAGTTAGGTTGAGTGGCATTCAACTTGATAGGGATTGAGCAATGCAGACGGACAAAGTGATACAGACAAGACACATAAACACACCAGAAAAATTACTCCAGCGTTTAGATGCTATTGGGGAGTCTTTGGAAGCATCGGGTAAGGCTCATGCTTTGCTGGGATTGGGCTCAGTAGGTATTGAAACAGAACGACTTGATCAGTACTCAGATGTCGATTTTTTCGCAATAGTGCAAACAGGGCACAAGCAGTATTTCTTAGACAGTTTGCATTGGCTATCTGATATTCACTCAATCGACTACGCAGTGAGAAATACCGTCGATGGCTATAAAGTTCTGTACGCTGACGGAATCTTTTGTGAGTTTGCAGTGTTTGAACCCCACGAGTTAGCGCACATTCCGTTTGCTGAAGGGCGTATTGTTTGGCAGCAACATGAATTTGATACACAGTGTTGTGTTTCACCAATAAAAGGGGAGACAGACACTAATTCCCAAGATTGGATCATTGGTGAGGCTCTAACCAATCTTTATGTGGGTATGTCTCGTTATAACCGAGGCGAAAAGCTGTCGGGCAGTCGGTTCGTTCAATCTTACGCACTCGATCGTTTGATCGATCTTGTGGATCAAACTGAACAGTCTGAGCCTGAATTCGTTGATGAATTTATGTCGGATAGAAGGCTAGAAGCACGCTTCCCTAAGTTTGCCCAATTGCTACCAACCTTTACCCAAGGCTACGAGCGCACCGCTGAATCGGCACTTGCCCAACTAGCATTCCTCAACACCCACTTCGCAGTCAACCAAGCCATGTGTGACCGAATCTCTGAACTGTGTTCCAGTAAAGATTAAGCTTATAGCGTGTGAATCCCCAAGCCTAACTGACACCACCTTTCAGATGATAAGCGGCGGGCAACCTAATTGAGCTCTCGAATTATTATTCTTAAGCACTAAACCCGTACGCTTTTGTTTACTCTTCAAGACCGTGACTGTTCGTGTTTACTCCGCTTATCACTGGATGTCGTCAGCCAAATAAAATACAATCGAACAATGTTTCATTAATTCGTGCTTTATCATTATGATGAGAAACTTACTCATATTCATCGTTAGCCTGTTCTTCTTAACAGCCTGTTCTTCAACGAGTAATCATCAGCTAGACGACGAGACATTGAGCAACGAAGACGCTATGTCGAAAAGTATAGAGGGAGAGAGTAATCTCGAGACTTCAAAGGATACAAACGCTGAGACCAGCGTTGATTCTTCCCATGATTCAATCGTTAATCATCAACCACTCACTAACCTTGATTCAAATAAAGACACGATAGCTCACGCCAATGCAGAGCCAGAATCAGTGGAGCCTTCTCAAATAGAAGCGACAGAAACAACTGAAAGCGATGCTAAGAGTGGCGGTGAAAAAGGCATCGGAAGCTATTTTATTCGTCATAATAAACCGACTAAGACGGTGATTAAATCACTAGAGGGCGTGACAGATGCATTGAACGTCATGACGTTTGGGATATTTGCCACCGGTAACGGTTAAACCGTCAACCAAGAAAGCAAACCAATAGATAAAATGAGACGTGAAGACGATCCAAGTGGTTCGCCTTTTTTGATCTTCTAAATCTGGCCACCGTTCTTCCTAAGAATCGTGCTCACTTATCTGAGCGCTGAGTCAGGCGACGGTTAACGTAAATAGGAAATTATTCGTTCTGGAAGGGAGTCGCCGAATTTACCCTGTTTGACTTGTTATATGCATCAAGGGTTCTAATACTCATCCCAAAGTAAGCAATGAAATCTAATCTTACAAAGATAAGCCTTATATTCACTTATGAGCATAGTAAGATGTTTGCTGTTAAGTCGGTTTGGGTTTAGTTATCAATATTCTAGGGAAGAAAAATGAAGAATAAGAGTGTGTTTTTAAGTGCCGCATTGGTGATGTTGTCAGCTCATGCAAGTGCATCAGACGCGAACCATGAGTCTGTATCAGATGGTGTTATCGCAGAACAAAGAGCAAAGCTTTCTGAAAATACCCAAGGACAAGGTTTTGGACCGCAAGCTCCAAGAGATTTGGGTTCATTAGAAGGTACAAATACTAGGCTGTTCTCGGATGCCCCTGATTCAACAGCGATGAACTTATGTAATATTCACTTCCATAAAAATGCTGAGCATAAAGGTGGAGAGTTTACTCAATACGCTGGTAACGGTGATGGTAAGGGATTCCAGAGTGGCTTTAAATACACAGGCAAGCTGAGTTCTGCTGAGCTGAAACCATTTGAGGGCAAGGTTTGTCCGAGCGAGCATGGTTCTTTGCATTCGGGTGACACCATTGAAGTTCACTATGTTTATTCAACGGCGCAAGTTGAACCGGGTGAAACACTGGGTGCTTGTTTTAACGATGCGATTACCAACCCGCAACTGCGTGTAGAAACCCAAGTTTACGTATTAGTGAATGACGACAAAGCACCCGACTTTGAAGCGCTCGCTAAACATTCAAAAGTGAACGGCTTACACCAAGCACCAAACATCCCACAAGATACGGGCTCAGCGATCCAATACGCAGGCTCTACAACGGGTCCTGGTTATAATGAGCAAGGTTCACCTTTCCAAGTAACATGGAGCGTTAGACCACAAGTCGCGAAAGTAAATATCGCGACAGTAGGTAGCTGGTGTGAAGGCAATGACTTTAACGAAGATCACGCCCACGGTGTGAGAAATTTGGTGGTTAACCCTGAGTTGTTATCACCCATTCGTAACGACTAAACGATTCTGGCGAACAAAATGATTAAGGCGATGGGTTCGCCTTTTTAGTTGGATATAAATGCCATCGTTTAAACAGAGACTTGTTTGTTAGTCACAATGGTGCAATTATTTAACGAGTGATATTACTCAGATGCATGTCTTATGATGACTATCGAACAACAGCTTTCTCGGCTGGATCTAAACTTATTGGTGTCGTTAAGTGTTTTAATCAAAGAGAGGAACGTAACGCGAGCTAACGCCAACAGATGAACAGGATGTGGTTCGAATGAACCGAGACACCTACTACTCAATGGCAGCAATTAATGTATCAAAGGGGGCGACCGTCACGTTACCTGAGATCCCTGAAGGCAAGTACATGTCGATGGAAGTGATTACTGAAGATCACCGCATTCAGCCAATGCAATACGGTTCAGGTACGTTTGATCTTTCTACTCATAGCGGTGATCACGTTTACGTCATTGTTCGTACCGACGCGACATTCTCGAAAAATGAAGTTCATGAAATCCAAGATAAAATGAGCATTGATGCAAAAGCGGATGGCGAGTTTACTGCTATGCAAGTGGATGAGAAATCTTTTGAAGAGGTAGAGACGAGCCTTAAGATGGAAATGCCAACAATACTTAAGCGAGATGGCGCTCAAGCGACGTTTGGTATGTTTACCAGCCCTGAAGATGCTTCAAAAGAGATGTTTACCAAAGAGAAGTACGCAGTGGGTGCGGCTATCGATTGGGGTGGCGCGCAGTTAGATGACAATATTTACGAAGTCTCAGGTAACTTCCTAGCAGACACTTGTCATCAGGCGACCTTTGATGACCCTAAAAACCAAGCGTTTTGGTCGGTAACGGTCTACAACAAGCAAGGTTTCATGTTTGGTGAAGTGGCGAACGTTAGCTCAAACACGGCTGAGAAAAATGCAGACGGCACTTACACCGTAAGCTTTGGTTGTGGTGATGATGCAGTAAACAACATCAAAACAGAAAACGATTCTGGTGTGTTTAACTTAGCTTTCCGTCATTACATTCCAAGCCAAAAAGTACGTGATGGATTCCGAGTGCTTCCTTACGTGAAAGCAGTGAACTAATGTTGCGATAGTCGTACAACGATTATAGATGCGCGTTATTACCAAATGGCAATAACGCGCTTTTTTATGGATTCTATTTCATTTCTTGCTTTCTTAAGTGTAGAAACACAAAGGGCGACTCAAAAATGGTCTAACTTTGATTATACGCAGCGAGCCTCAGTTCAAATAAATCAATTAAACCTTCTTCCATCGATACTTTCAGTTGCACCACGCATTTGATCGAATTTAAACCCGCTGACACCTTATGTGATAACGCTTCCAGTTACCTTTTCAGCCTCTAAAGGGAACAAATACCACAACCAGCGTTATAAAAAGCGATAGCCGTGGAGTGTTATGAGTCCTATTTGAGGTGTATAGTTATAGGTAATTCATTGGATTATTGAATATTTAAGTTATCAAAAGATGCGGGTGTTATGAAGAAAAGCGGCTTTACGTTAATGGAATTAATCGTTGTCATCGTGATACTCGGTATTATTGCTGTAACGGCAGCGCCGAGGTTTCTTAATATCCAAGAATCAGCGAGAGAAGCGGTGCTTGAAGGTGTTGCGGGTGCAATGGAAGGGGTGATCACACAAGTAACCTCTAAAGCTATTATCGCAGGGCTTGATCCTGACGCAACAAACCCAGGTGATCAGAGCAACTATGTGATCGATTTTGGTATCGGTAGTGTTGAGGTTGACTGGGGCACACTTTGTCCGGAAAGCCGAGGGGAGTCGGGCGACAAATTGACGATGATCGATTTTATGACCTTATCAGATGATGACAGCTTAACTTCTGATTTTGGTAATCGACACACTGTGATCGGGTATGAATACGACTTTACCCAAGCTGAATTAGATAGTACGAACATAACGGATGCGGATCTAGAGACGCGCCAAGGTTGCTTTGTTCTTTATGACTCTTTTGGCCGAACAAATGGCAGCCAATGTCCTGATGAAGGATGTGAGTGTACAGTTCGTATTGTAAACAACAATTGTTAAACCGAACCCTGTAACTGATTTTAAGACTTCGAATAAAAAGCGCGTTATCGGCAATGGCAGTAACACGCTTTTTTGTATCAGTTTATTGGTTTATCTTAATTTGCTGTTACCGCATCTGCTGGTGGCAAGTCACGCTTCTTAATCACGTAACGTAAGCGAAGTAGCATCAGAGCGGCTGACACACTCAAGCCCGTTAGAATACCAATCCAAAAGCCTTCTTCACCCATTGCTGGAACAATGTGGTCTGTTAAGCCCAACACCATACCCAGTGGTAACGCTAAGCCCCAGTATGAAGCGATAGCTAAGATCATCGGGATCTTGGTATCTTTATAGCCACGCAGAGCACCATTTGCAGAGGTTTGCAGAGCATCACTGAATTGGTACATCGCCGTAAAGGTCAACAATACCGCTGCTGTCGCGCTTATTGTAGGGTCGGTTGTGTAAAGCCTAATGATCCACTCAGGGAACAGCAGGAACATCGCTACTGAAAGCAATGAAATCAACGCTGCAACCAAGATACCGACTTTACTGCGTTCAATCGCGCCAAGTTCATCTTTTTCACCCAAAGCGTGCCCAACACGAATCGTAATACCAAAAGAGATACTCATCGGAATCACGTAAGTTAGGCTCGATATGTTAAGTGCAATTTGTGCGGCTGCCACGTTCTCTGCACCAATACGGCCAATCATCAATGCGATTACCGCAAAGATGCTGCCACATACCGCGATGTTCATACCGATAGGTAAACCTAACCTAAGAAGGTGAAGCATCTCTTTTGCTTTTGGTTTAGCGTCAGCAAAGCTGATGATGGTTTTGTAGTGGTGATGACCTTTAATGTAGGAATAGAGCATTCCCGACATTAGCCAATACACTAAGCTTGTCGCCCAGCCACAACCCACAGCGCCCATTTCAGGGAAGCCGAACTTACCGTAAATAAGCACGTAGTTGACCGGAATATTCACCAACAAACCAACCACAGAAATGATCATTGGTACTTTGGTGTTGTTCATACCTTCACAGAAGCCGTTCAAGGTGTAGAACAGGGCAATACCCGGTACACCAAAGGCTAGGGCAAACGCATAGTCACTGCCAATTGGAATGATCTCAGCGGCTACGCCAATCCATTCTAAGATCGGTTTCGCACTCACCAAGTAAGCGATAAGCAGTACGCTAGCAATTAATGCCAACCAAACCATCTGGAAGAATTCAACAGAGATACTTTGAAAGTCACGTGCGCCGCGGTGGTAAGCGACAACAGGCGTTAACGCCATAATCACGCCACGCAGTAGCAGCAACACAGGAATCCAAAGGCTGGTGCCAAGTGCAATAGCGGCAAGATCAGCAGGGCTTACTTGGCCAGCCATTGTCGTATCGACAAATCCCATCGCTTGGGTAGCTATTTGAGTCAAAATGATTGGAATCGAAAGATGCATAAGCGCACCCGATTCACGAGTAAAAGGACGAAGTTTCGTTAGCATGGAAGTTCAAAACACCAATATAAATGCACCAGTGATGGCAGGATGGCCGGTGTGCATTTTAGGATGTGCCCCGTTGGACGGGCGACAATATAAACACCTTACCGTATAGGGTCAAGCATTGGCTTTATAGAGTTTCACTTACTCCGAGGTACGGATAGGTTCTGATGGTTACAACACGGGTCTAACGCACGTAAGTTCATGATTTAGTGGAAATCATACTAGACGGGTAAATTCTATATTTGCCGCGCTAATCACTAAGGTGACGGTATAAGTGATTGTTATGGAAAGACAAAGGCTAGTACAATTGGTGGCATAAAGAACTAGATAGAAGCATTCTGTATTTAAATGGGGAATGTTTCGGTCTAATAACTGTATACAATTGAAAATATCAACTGAGTAGTAATAGTATGATGCTTTATAAATATATGTCTTTTAACTCCGCAATCCTCATGCTTAAGAATCTCTCGCTCGGTTTCACTGGGTTAGAGGATCTTAATGACCCGTTTGAGGGGACAAATTTTGGTTTTTCTGCCACAGGTAGTATTTCACCACGTAATGCTGTTCGAGTTTTCAAAGGGCATTTTTCGCGAAAATATGCGGTGTCATCGTTAACTAGAAACCCTCTCAACTCTCTAATGTGGTCGCACTATGGGGATAGTCATAGAGGGGTTGTGATTGGTATTGATGCTGAAGAATGTGGGCTTACTTCAAACCAAGAATTTATAATCCCTGCTCAATTAGGTGAGATAATTTATGTCAGTACAAAAAATAAAGACTTAAATGGTGTGCCATCTCAAAAGCATCTAGATGAACTACGAACTTCGACGGTTTTCAGTCCTGAGATTAAGAACTATTTAAAGCAAGCATTTTTATATAAATCATTAGAGTGGGGTTATGAAGAAGAAGTTCGTGTCATAAAAAGCCTTACCGATTTTAAGTTTGGCTATCACACTAAGGAAGATCAGTTTCTGACAAATGATGGCAGGTGGAATAAGGTTAGAAATAGTTATCTAGGACAACCCTTGTTTTGTTATAAAGTCCCAAAGTCAGGTATTAAAGAAATTTACCTTGGAGCTAATGTATACCGCAATGTTGCTCGCATCGAAGAGGGAGCACATGAACAACGCGTTAAGGATGATCTCGATTTCTTGAAGTCATTTGGCTGTAGGGTATTCAAGTGCGAGCCTGACGCACAAACGTGGGATCTTATGCCTGTAGAGTTGTAAGCTAACAAACAACTGTAGAGCCAATATCAACTTGGCGCTATCTATTACACCTTTAAACCTAGAGCCGTATAAGCTTCCTACTGCCACAAAGCCAGCAGAAACACAAAAAGCCCAATTCCAAGCGTGACTTTTAGAAGCAGGCCAAGAGGGGCTCCACCTTTTGGCGCTTTATTGCAACATCCCATAATCGTTTCCTAATTCGTCGTGGATTTCATGTCACCTTAAACCTTTACCTTACGGTAAGGTCAATGCATTTGTTTACGTCGAATTTCAGGAAACAAAAAGGCGAACCATTTGGTTCGCCTTTTGTTATGTTTTGCTGTTTAGTGCCGCTACGAATTAGTCTTCGTAGTTGTCGATGCTTGGGCAAGAACAGATTAGGTTACGGTCGCCGTATACGTTGTCTACACGGTTAACTGTTGGCCAGTACTTCGAGTTCTTCGTTGCTTTCGATGGGAAGCAACCAAGTTCACGAGAGTAAGGGCGATCCCATTCTGCGCCAGCTAGATCAACTTGTGTGTGCGGTGCGTTCACTAGAGGGTTGTTGTCTAGTGGCCATTCACCGTTTTTCACTGCTGCCATTTCGTGGCGGATTGCGATCATCGCTTCACAGAAACGGTCTAGCTCTTCTAAATCTTCTGATTCAGTTGGCTCTACCATTAGCGTGCCAGCTACTGGGAAAGACATAGTCGGTGCGTGGAAACCGAAGTCCATTAGACGCTTAGCAATATCTTCTTCGCTGATGCCTGTGTCTTCTTTAAGTGGACGAATATCGATAATACATTCGTGCGCTACGCGTCCGTTAGTGCCACGGTAAAGAACAGGGTAGTGAGGACGTAGTTTTTCCATCACGTAGTTCGCGTTCAGAATCGCTACTTTCGTTGCGTCTGTTAGGCCAGGTTCGCCCATCATAGCGATGTAAGCCCAAGAGATAGGTAGGATTGAAGCACTACCTAGATCTGCAGCTGAAACCGCGTAGTCTGAACCTTGTACACCGTTTTCGATGTGACCTGGTAGGAAAGGTGCTAGGTGCGATTTAACGCCGATAGGACCCATACCCGGACCGCCACCACCGTGTGGGATACAGAATGTTTTGTGTAGGTTCAAGTGAGATACGTCTGAACCGATGAAGCCAGGTGAAGTTAGGCCTACTTGAGCGTTCATGTTCGCGCCGTCTAGGTAAACTTGACCGCCCGCTGCGTGTACTTGTTCACACACTTCTTTCACTTGCTCTTCGTATACGCCGTGCGTAGAAGGGTAAGTGATCATGATGCTTGATAGGTTTTCTTTGTGCTTCTCGATTTTCGCTGCTAGGTCTGTCATGTCGATGTTGCCATCTTCATCACACTTAACAACCACTACCTTCATTGAAACCATTGATGCTGTTGCAGGGTTAGTACCGTGCGCAGAGCTAGGAATCAGACAAACGTTACGGTGACCTTCACCGCGGCTTGCGTGGTAACGTTGAATCGCGATTAGACCTGCGTATTCACCAGATGCACCAGAGTTAGGCTGTAGTGAGAAATCGTCGTAACCAGTGATTTCACATAGCTTCTCTTTAAGATCTTTCGCTAGTGCTGTGTAACCAGCCGCTTGCTCTAGAGGTGCGAATGGGTGAATTGAACCAAACTCAGGCCATGTTACTGGAATCATCTCAGCAGCAGCGTTCAGCTTCATCGTACAGCTGCCCAGTGGGATCATGCCGTGCGTTAGAGAGAAGTCTTTGTTCTCAAGCTGTTTTAGGTAACGCATCATTTGCGTTTCGCTGTGGTGCGTGTTGAATACTGGGTGAGTTAGGAACTCTGATTCACGACGGCAGTTTTCTGGAATTGCCGCAAACTCATTTGATGCAATGTCAGAAGATAGCGCTTGAACGTCTTCTTTTACGTCGAAGATAGCGAATAGGGCATTCACGTCGTCGACTGTGGTTGTTTCATCTAAGCTGATACCGATCTTACCTTTAAGAAGGCGCAAGTTGATGTCTGCTGCTTGTGCTTTCGCGTACAGTGCATCTGTCTTCTCTTCAGAGTTGATTGTGATGGTATCGAAGAAGCTGTTGTTTGTTAGCTCGTAACCCGCTTTAGTCAGGCCAGCCGCTAGGATAGCTGTCATGTGGTGTGTACGACGAGCGATAGTACGTAGGCCTTCTGCACCGTGGTAAACCGCGTAGAAAGACGCCATGTTTGCTAGAAGTGCTTGAGCTGTACAGATGTTCGATGTCGCTTTCTCGCGGCGGATGTGTTGCTCACGAGTTTGCATTGCCATACGTAGTGCTTGGTTACCGTGAGTATCGATAGAAACACCGATTACACGACCTGGCATTGTACGCTTATGCTTTTCACGAGTACCCATGAATGCAGCGTGTGGACCGCCGTACCCCATAGGAACGCCGAAACGTTGTGCTGAACCGATTACTACGTCTGCGCCCATTTCGCCAGCAGGCTTAAGTAGAGCAGATGCGAGTAGGTCAGTAGCAACGGTTACTAGAGTTTTGTTTGCTTGAGCTTTCGCAATGATGTCTGTTAGGTCACGAACTTCGCCCGTTGTACCAGGGTATTGAACTAATGCACCAAATACGTCTTGCTCTGGAAGTGTTTCAAGAGCGCCAACCATTACTTCAAAACCGATGTACTCAGCACGAGTTTTAACAACTTCTAGTGTTTGAGGGTGAACATCGTCAGCAACGAAGAATACTTTGCTCTTGCTTTTGCCAGCACGCTTACACAGTGTCATAGCTTCGCCAGCCGCTGTCGCTTCATCGAGAAGGGATGCGTTCGCGATTTCCATACCGGTTAGGTCCATTACCATTTGTTGGTAATTGAGTAGAGCTTCAAGACGACCTTGAGAAATCTCTGGTTGGTATGGTGTGTAAGCTGTGTACCAGCCTGGGTTCTCTAAAACGTTACGTAGAATAACGTTTGGAGTGAATGTGTTGTAGTAGCCTTGGCCAATGAAAGTACGTTTCACTTGGTTTAGGTTAGCGATCTCTTTAAGAGAGGTCAGCATGTCCATTTCGCTCAGTGGCGCAGCAAGTGTCATTGGTTTTTCAAGACGGATTTGTGCAGGAACCGTTTCGTCGATCAGAGCGTCTAAGCTAGTCGCGTTGATCGCTTCAAGCATTTTCTGCTGGTCTGCTTTATTTGGGCCGTTATGACGAGCAACAAACTCGTTTTGAGTACCCAAGTCTTTTAGTAATTGGCTTTGAAGTAATTCAGTCATGATATGTTCTACTTTCTCTTTGGAGCCGTGAGCTAGCCCCTAAAATTAAGCTGCTCCAAAGAGCAGCTTTATCGTAATGAGGAACCTATTAGTCTTCTTCGATAGAGCTTAGGTATTCTTCCGCATCTTTAAGGTTGTTTAGTTCAGACGCATCAGACATCTTCACTTTAACAATCCAACCACCTTCATAAGATTCTTCGTTAATTAACTCTGGGCTATCTTCTAATTCTTCGTTGATTTCTACGATTTCGCCAGAGATTGGTGCGTAGATATCAGAAGCTGCTTTCACTGATTCAACTAGAGAGAAGCTTTCGCCAGCTTCGATTTCGTCTCCAGTGTCAGGCAGGTCAACAAACACAACGTCACCTAGCATCTCTTGAGCGTGCTCAGAAATACCGATAGTCACAGTACCGTCACCGTTGTCTTTTACCCATTCGTGGCTGTCTGCAAACTTTAGTGTATTGTCCATTGCTTATTCTCCAAAAATTTATGAGGTTTTAATTTAAATCTTAAAAACGGTTTAACGATAAAGAGGGAAGCGTTTGCAAAGCTCTTTAACTTGCTTGCGAACACGTTGCTCAACTTCAGCGTTGCCTTCAGGGCTTTCAACTAAGCCATCAAGTACATCGCCGATCCATTCACCGATAAGTTTGAATTCTTCAGTGCCAAAACCACGACTGGTTCCAGCTGGCGTACCTAAACGAATACCCGAAGTAATCATAGGCTTCTCTGTGTCGAATGGTATGCCATTTTTGTTACATGTGATCCCTGCACGCTCTAATGCCTCTTCAGTTACGTTACCTTTCAAGCCCTTAGGACGAAGGTCAACCAGCATTAGGTGCGTGTCTGTTCCGCCAGTCACAATGTCACAACCGCGAGTTTGCAACACTTCAGCAAGAACTTTTGCGTTGTCGATCACTGAATCAATATAAGTATTAAATTCTGGGCCAAGTGCTTCGCCAAACGCCACTGCTTTAGCCGCGATAACGTGCATGAGTGGGCCGCCTTGTAGGCCAGGGAACACTGCAGAGTTGATCTTTTTGTTGATGTCTTCGTGGTTCGTCAGAATCATACCGCCGCGTGGGCCACGAAGTGTTTTGTGCGTTGTTGTTGTAACAACGTGTGCGTGTGGTAGTGGGCTAGGGTGAGCACCTGTCGCGATAAGACCCGCGATGTGTGCCATATCTACCATAAGGATAGCGCCAACTTCGTCAGCGATTTCGCGGAATTTAGCGAAGTCGATAACGCGTGGGATAGCACTACCACCTGCAATAATCATTTTAGGTTGGCATTCGATAGCGAGAGCGCGTACCGCTTCGTAATCGATTTCAAGAGTGTCGCGGTCTACGCCGTATTGAACTGCGTTGAACCATTTGCCTGAAAGCGCAGGGCGTGCACCGTGCGTAAGGTGACCACCAGCGTCAAGAGACATACCTAGGATAGTGTCGCCAGGTTGAAGTAGGGCAAGTTTAACTGCGCCGTTCGCTTGAGCACCTGAGTGAGGTTGTACGTTCGCGTATTCACACTTGAATAGCTGTTTAGCACGTTCAATCGCAATAGCTTCTACTGTATCTACGTGCTCACAACCACCGTAGTAACGACGACCTGGGTAGCCTTCTGCGTATTTGTTGGTAAGGCAAGTGCCTTGAGCTTGCATTACTGCTTTAGAAACGATGTTCTCAGAAGCAATAAGTTCGATTTGTTCGTTTTGACGAGTGTTCTCTGCTTGGATTCCAGCAAATACTGCGTCGTCAGTCGCAGATAGGTTCGTAGAGAAAAAACTGTCTAAGCTATGGTTTTGATAAGCGTTCATTGTCGAGACCTTTCATTAAGCTAATGGTGATTGTTTTTATAGTCCATTAGGTCTTACGTTGATTTCTGCATCGGTATCGTTTGCGTTATATAGGTGTATAAATAGTGCGTTGCTTCTTATTTATACGACCATAGCGTCAAAGCGATCGTTGTAGGGTCAATGCAGCACGAATTGGTTCCCAAAAATTTCGGGTAAAAAACAGCTCTTACAAATGTTAAATCTATCACTTGCTGCAAGCTGAAGTAGCATCTCTTCATCTAACAAGTCGATAACATAGCTCCGATAAAATCAATTTTCAACAAAAATTTCCAATAGGAAACAGATTTTCTCGTTTTGCTACAGGGAGCACGCTTTATTTCCCTGTGTGCTCTTTAATCAACAAAGCGCTTCATGCAACAATGAAATCAATAGACAGGAAGTAAGAAATGAATGAGGGACCTATGTCAGAAGACATTTATGATGAGTACCCATCTTTAACGTTGGCGAAAGAGACGTTAGATCAGAATATCGAACCACTTAGGCTCGGCCAGCGTATTAAAGATATCCGCAGCAAGCTGGGCATTACGTTAGAAGAGGCGAGCCAACGTACTGGTTTGGCGCGCTCTACGCTGAGTAAAATCGAGAACGAACAAATCTCACCGACGTTCCAAGCGATGCAGAAATTGGCTATGGGTTTGCAAATTGATATGCCGCAACTCTTTGAGCCACCAAGAAAAAAGGTTGCCACAGGACGTCGTGACTTAACTAAAGCAGGTCAGGGCAAACCTCACCCAACTCCGACTTACGAGCATGAACTGCTCGCGACAGAACTTTCGAATAAGAAGATGATGCCGTTCAAGAGCCGAGTGAGAGCACGCACCTTTGAAGAGTATAACGATTGGGTTCGCCACGATGGTGAGGAGTTCTTGATGGTGATCTCTGGTGATGTGATGTTCTACTCAGAATTCTATGAGCCGGTACCCATGAGCGAAGGTGACAGCATGTATTACGACGCCAACATGGGGCATATGTTGATTTCTACTAGTACAGAAGATGCACTGATTTTGTGGGTGACTGCAAAATAAGTTAACAAAGTTAGAATTTCTTATAGTGAATGCAAACGTTTGCTTTTGTTTCTAACGTTTGCCAAAAGACGCGATGTTGGTGTGAAAAGCATCAATATCGCGTTTTTGTATGCGACTGAAAGTTGTTTTTAAATTGTTAAATATCACATTTTGAGCTGTTTTAATCTTGTTAAGGGTGTAAAACTGACTCAGGCTTGTTTACTATAGTGAACACGGTTTACTCATGTTGATTGAAGTTTACTGAAGTGAATTCTTAGAAAGTGAGTCGTATAGCTTTTATACAAAAGCCTCTTTTTATATCGCTAGTAATAAAAGCCTATATAGAAGACATCACTTTTTACTATCTACTGTTTCTAACGTTAACCCATATCGTTAGAGGCGACTCTAAATAGAGATATAAGCGGCAGATTCGATTTGGAAAGCCTGCAACGCTTCATGGAGAATAAAATGACTCAAGAACACGCTAATCAAGACCTACTAAAAACACCTCTGCATGCACTTCACGTTGAAGTCGGCGCAAAAATGGTTCCTTTTGCTGGCTACGACATGCCAGTTCAGTATCCACTAGGTGTAAAGAAAGAGCACTTACACACTCGTGACGCTGCTGGTCTTTTTGATGTTTCTCACATGGGGCAACTGCGTCTACACGGTGAAAATGCAGCCGCTGTTTTAGAATCTCTGGTTCCAGTAGATATTATCGACCTGCCTTCTGGTAAGCAGCGCTACGCCTTCTTTACTAATGAACAGGGCGGCATCATGGATGATCTTATGGTCGCTAACCTTGGCGATCACCTATTTGTTGTTGTGAACGCGGCGTGTAAAACACAAGATATCGACCACCTAACGGCTCACCTTCCTGCAGACGTAAAAATGGAAGTGATTGATGACCGCGCTCTATTAGCACTTCAAGGTCCGAAAGCGTCTGAAGTTCTGGCTCGTTTCCAACCAAGCGTTGCAGACATGCTGTTCATGGATGTTCAAAAAGTCGAGATCGACGGCGTAGAGTGCATCGTAAGCCGCAGTGGTTATACCGGTGAAGATGGCTACGAAATCTCAGTACCGAACGACCACGCTGAAGCACTAGCACGTAAGTTAACTTCAGAAGCTGAAGTTGAGTGGATTGGCCTTGGTGCTCGTGACTCACTTCGTCTTGAGTGTGGTCTATGTCTGTACGGTCACGATCTAGATACAACAACAACGCCGGTAGAAGCTAGCCTTTTATGGGGTATCCAAAAAGTGCGTCGTACTGACGGTGAACGTGCAGGCGGTTTCCCTGGCGCTGATATCATCCTTGAGCAAATCGCGACTAAAGACGTTCAACGCAAGCGTGTTGGTCTTGTTGGTCAGACTAAAGCACCAGTACGTGAAGGCGCTGAGCTGTTCGATGCTGAAGACAACAAGATTGGCGTTGTAACAAGTGGTACTGCGGGTCCTAACGCGGGCAAGCCTGTTTCTATGGCTTACGTTCGTACTGACCTAGCGGTTATTGGCACTAAAGTATTCGCTGAAGTTCGTGGCAAGAAGCTACCAATGACAGTAGAAAAAATGCCATTCGTACCTCAGCGTTACTATCGTGGCTAATCTCTTTTAAGAGAAACCACTAAGCTAAATGAAAGCCTATTGTTTGCTTCTCTTTATTGGGAAGCCTAACGGTAGGCTTTTTTGATTTTGGTAGCGTATGTCTTTGGTAACGTATTGCTTTTAACGTTACCCACTAACAACGGTTACTTAAAATTCGTTTATAAAATGAGATATGTGGCGATATCGTTACAAATACTTACTATAATCACGATTGTGACGTGTTATGGTGACGATTCATCATTTTTGTAAATAAGTAGTAGGGGTTACAAGGAGTTAACTATGAACGTAAACCATACAATGAGTCCGGTTCGTAAAGCCGTTTTAGGGCTTTTAGCGCCAATGATTTACACATCAAGTGTTATGGCGACAGAAAACACGGACGAAAGTACTCCTGATTTGGGTGTAACACCCTATATTGTGAATGGTAGCGACGCTTCAGTCACGGAATTTCCTTCGATGGCAAGCTTGTTCATTGATCGTATTGATTATGACGGTGTTTACTCAACAGGCCCTTACTGTGGTGCGACAATTTTAGATAACTATCATGTACTGACTGCTGCACACTGTATTTATGGTGATGAGAATGCTCAACTTTTCACGGTAGTTGTTCCTCAATTGGAAGATACTTCTCTATTCCCTAACGGTAGCATCCAGAAAGTACGAGTATCTGAGGTGTATTATCGAACGGATTATTCAAACAGTATCAATCAACTATTAAGAAATGATATTGCGATTTTAAAGTTAGAAGCTTCTCTTAACCTTCAATCCTCAGCTGAAACTGTTATCCCTCAATTTGATACATACCTTAATGCTGCGAATGATTTCGTTGCAGTTGGCCATGGTGACATCGAGACTGATGTTGATGGTACGACATTGCTACAACAAGTTGACCTGACATATGTTGATACTCTTAATTGTAAAGCTGTTTTCGGTCCGTTAGTCACTGATAAACAAATTTGTTTCAACGGTAACGGACCGAATAATGGCTTATACGGGGGTACATGCCAAGGCGATTCTGGTGGTCCGGTGTTTTGGAAAAATGGCTCTACATATGAACAGGTCGGTATAACGAGTTTTGGGCCGACTACTTGCGGTGATGACATCGGCGTAACATCTGTATTTACAGAGGTATATGATTATAAAGATTGGATTACGGATGTAACTAAAGGGGTAAATGATAGCACGGAAACTGTCCAGTTTACCGCGACAGAGGCAAAACGAGTTGCTGTTGCTGGGACAAGTGCGTCAACTGGCTCTGGTAGCAGTGGCGGAGGTATTTCATTTGGTTTGCTAGGGATGCTGATGTTGATTGCTGGTGTTAGAAAAGCAGTTAAACGTTAGATCTTCAATGTTTTGAACAAGTCGACGCTTTATTTAAAGATAGCGTCGACTTTTTATTTTTTACTTTTGCAGGTGTGCAGTTGGTTAGTTGCTTGTAGAACTAGTTACTCAGCTCGATAACCGCTTTACGGCTGTATCTTTCTAGAATCTCATCCATCTCTTTTATCGCAGCATTGATGCTTTTAATCCCACCTTGAGCCACACCTTTTTCATTTTCGTTCAATGCAGAAAAAGCTTGCTTTAATTCCTTACCTTCCAACATGTTCCCGTGCAGCAACACCTCTTTGTACGTGAGTAGCTTATGTTGTATTGCAATAATTTCTGGGCGGGGATTGTCTGATTCTAATGCGTGACTAATGCAAGGAAATGCCAATGTATAGCGATTCGCAATTTCCAATTTGACGTCTTTCTTATTCGCAATATGCAATTTTTATTATTTCCCAACACTTGAATACTCAAGTTACCTAGCCTGTACGTTCACAACTGATATCAGTGTGAAGGTTTATGAAACGTAACGGTTTTATCAAGCGAATAATATGCCTTTGATGGCTTATGTAAACCATCACAAGTCAATATGGTCTGCTTCTTGCTGAATTTAGGACATAACTGTCTTTTGAGGATGAGCTTATGTCACAAGAACCCATAATATTGGCGCTGATTGAGCGTAGGAAACAAGCCAACTTGTCTCAAGAAAAGTTAGCCTCGAGTGCAGGAATGAGCTTAAAAACCTATCAAAGGATTGAACGCGGAGAGGCGGACATCAAGATGTCTCAGTATCGTTCAATCACTAGAACCTTAAAAGTGACGGATTTGGATGTGGTGCTTGATATTGTTGGCGCATCACAAGTAACAGCGGAAGATGTAGCTGCGGTCAGTCGTCTGCTGACCAGCGAAGAGCGCCTGTTGTTTATCAAGCTGATTTTGTCGGTCAAAAAGAAGCAGTAGTCTTTCTTTCAAATAAACAGCGTAATAGATCGATTCGTTAGTCAAATTGACAGATACTTCTAGGGTAATGTGTTCTCTGAGGGCATGAAGCCATCAGCTCACTCTTCCACGCAGCTGTTTGGTGGTGCTTCTTTGTTTTTTGCTTTCTAAACGTCTTTTCTGAGAGCCACGCGTCGGCTTAGTTGCTCGTCTTACTTTTTGAACCTTTGTCGCTTCCAAGATCAATTCTTTCAAGCGCACTAAAGCATCATCTCGGTTTTGTTCCTGAGTTCTATACTGTTGCGCTTTAATGATAATCACACCGTCTTTGGTGATGCGGCTATCTTTGTGTGCGAGGAGCTTTTCTTTATAGAAGTCAGGTAGGGTAGAGTGCTTGATATCAAAACGTAAATGTATCGCGCTCGATACTTTATTGACGTTCTGACCGCCGGCTCCTTGTGCTCTGATCGCTGTTAACTGGAGTTCCCAGTCTTGAATCGAAACAGAGTTAGATATTTGTAACATAAACATCCATTTTGAACGGTAATATGGCGCCATGATACTGAATATTGGTTATGGTATCAGTAACTTTATTTAAGAGTGGTAGTAGTGATGAAAATAGATTTAACGGCATATGAAGGATTAATCTTTGATATGGACGGTACGTTGATCGATACAATGCCTGCACATGTAAAGGCGTGGGAGCGAACGGCTGAAGAGTTTGGCTTTCATTTTGAAGCGTCTTGGCTGCATAGCTTAGGTGGCATGCCGAGTTATAAGATAGCCGGTGAGGTGAACAGCAAATACGGTTTATCGCTCGACCCACAAGCGGTTTCTACGTTTAAAATGGCGTCGTTTGCGGCTATCGAAGACAAAGGAGACGTTATCCCTTGTACTCACTCTCTGTTGTTAGAGCATCTGGGTAACAAGAAGATTGCAGTCGGAACGGGCAGTCAACGTAAAAGTGCCGAACAGTTACTGGATAAGACAGAGATCTTGAGTAAGCTCGATATTCTCGTGACAGCAACAGACGTTAAGAATCACAAACCAAATCCGGATACTTTCTTAGATGCGTGTTTTGGTATGGGTTTGCAGCCAAAGCAGTGTGTTGTGTTTGAAGATACGAACCTAGGTAAGCAGGCTGCTCATGCTGCGAACATGGATTGTATTCTAGTGGTAGAGGGGAACAAACTAGAGTTCTATCCTGCACCAAGCTGATTGCAAGGATTGGGTTGTTAAACCGCCAAACTAATAGCCTAGCGGAACAATACTGATTTTCTGTTAGGCGATTTCGCTCATTTCGCTGTCTAGGAACAGGCACACACTGTTTCGACCTGCTGCTTTGGCTTCATAAAGTGCTAAATCGGCGCACTTGTAGTTAAGAGCAGGGTCGTTGGTCAGGTTGGTAATTCCACCACTGACCGTCACCACGTTATCGAGCTCAATACTGACTGCGATTCTCAATCTGTTAAGTACATACTCAGCTTCTTCTGTTGTGGTATGAGGCAGAATAACGCCAAACTCTTCGCCACCAATACGAGCCACAAAATCAGTTTCTCGGCACTCTCGTTGTAATACTTGAGCAACGGTTTGAATGACGCGATCTCCATAATCGTGACCAAATCTGTCGTTGATGCGTTTGAAGTGGTCTATGTCCAAAATCGCTAAACAAGACTGTTCGCGAGTAGGGTAACGATTAACACGAGAGCACTCATCTCGCAGCTCAAGATCGAATTTACGGCGGTTCCAACACCCAGCTAAGGCATCTTTTTCACTCAGGTTTCTCAGTTTGTTTTCTAGCTCTTTGTGTTTACTTATATCCACAAATGAAGCGACATAAAACTGAATCACGTCTTTCGAGTCTTTAATGGTTTGGATTCGCAATATTTCCGTGATCAAAGACCCGTCTTTACGACGATTAACCACTTCGCCTTCCCACATGCCTTTCTCTTTGATGATGCTCCACATCTTGATGTAGAACTCTTCGTTGTAGCGACCAGAGGCAAACATGGACGGTTGGCGGCCTTTTACGTCTTCTAACTCGTAGCCACTCACACGGGTGAACTCTTGGTTTACTTTGATGATTCGGTTGTTTCTGTCGGTAATCACCAAGGCAGACATGCCATTCATTGCGGCCTTAGCAAGTTGGCTCTCGATACTGTTCTTCTTGTGGTTGCTGTTCCACAATACGAAGCCAGCGGAGATCATCGAAATCAAGAAAGACAAGGTGATGATCTGAACGACGATCGCTTGTTTTTCTTGTCGGTATTGACTGCTGAACTGCTGATTTTCAATGTGAAGAACCATGTAAATAGGGCCTTCAAACTGTTTGATTTTAGGGCTGATGTCGGAATGAAAATACCAGTTCTCACCATCGAAATAGCTCGAAGATGTCTTGTCTTGAATCGCAGTCCAAAGCTCAGGGTATAACTTTGCGTAAGTCTGCTCTGAACGTGATTCAATTACATGTCCGAAAGATTCCGTAGGATCCGGCCCCATGATTATGTGTCCGGTTTTGTTGAGAATAATAGGAACAGCAGAAGATGCACCAATTTGATAGTGAAGGCGCTTATAAATCTCAAGCATGTTCAGGTTTGCGATGAAGTAACCAATAATGCGGTTGTTTTCAGCGACTGGCGTCATAATGCGTAGCGCTGGAATCAAAGGGCGAACGATCTCTCCGTTTTCGACTTCAAGATCAATACCGCGAGAGCTAATCTCACCAATCTTTAATTGCTGTAGTACCTCATAGTAATCACGCGAAGACTTGTTCTGCAGTTCACTATCTGGAACCACGATTGCTTGATTGTCTTTATAATTAACGCGAAACACTTCGTTGCCAGCTAGATCGAGGTAACGAAGCTGAGAATAGTATTTTTGGCCACGAGCTAACATCACCCAAAGATCTTGCAGGGTTTCTTTATGGATAATAGAAGGTTCTCGAATCGCTCGGAGTAGTGTTTGAGAGTCGGCGATTGAAGGAACAGAGTTAGAGATTTGCTCAACAATAACAGCGAGTTCATGAAAGCTGTATTCGATTTGATTTTGGCTAGACTGCTTAATATTTAGAGTGTGCTGAGCATCAATTCTGTCAAGTTCAGAATTGATGTAGAGGGCAGGGACTAGTCCTAGGGCAAAGATGGTACATAGAAATTGGCTGACTAGTTTTTTTATACTTGTATTCATCACTGTCCTCAAAGAATCAGCGCAATACTATATATTTTATAGGGTTTTTAATGTGATCTTGACCGAGAAGTTAAGACAAGATTCGCATATAACTACGATTTAAGTGCAACTTTTTGCATTTAAGCTTGATTGTTGAGCAATCACTTCGTTAGTAAATGATTACTCAATATAGAACACTGCTCCGAAACCTAAGCTAAATTAATCGCGATTAATTGCCGATTATCTAACTAAGGGCAGCTAGCTTAGGCCAACGATATTTCCATTACTATCAATATCTAACGACATGAATGCCGGTTTGTCAGGCAAGCCTGGCATGGTCATCAGATTGCCGCACAACGCGTAAATAAAGCCAGCACCAGCACACAATTTTAGTTCTCTAACAGGCACGTCAAATTGGGTTGGTGCACCTTTAATGTGTGCTTCTGTCGAGATTGATAGTGGTGTTTTTGCCAAACAAACCGATAGGTCGCTATAGCCATGAAGTTTGAATTCAGCCAGCTGTTTTTTAGCCAGTGGAGATAGCGAAATACTTGCCGCGCCATAGCCAACTTCAGCAACTGCCATCAGCTTTTCTTCTAGGCTTTGCTCTGAGTGATACAAAGGCTTAAATTCACTCTGTTTTTGGCAAGCTTTTACTACAGCGTGAGCCAGTTGAGTTGCCCCTTCGCCACCTTGACCAAATGCTTCGCTTACTTCAACGCTAACGCTTGGATCGAAGTCGGTGATCATCTGCTTCAAAACATCGAGCTCTTGCGCTGAGTCTTGTGGGAATCGGTTAATCGCAACAACTGTAGGCACTTGGTATTGCTTAACGTTGTTGATGTGCCATTTTAGGTTCTCAAAGCCTGCAATTAGCGCGTCTTGGTCATCATTAAAAATTGAATCTGGTAATGGAGTGCCCGGTCTCAAATCGTATAAACCAGAGTTGGCCTTTAATCCACGTAATGTTGCAACAACCACAGCGCAATCGGGCTTTTTGTTCGACGCTTTCGCTTTTATGTTGCATGCTTTCTCAAAACCCATGTCTGAGCCAAAACCACCTTCGGTCACAACAAAGTCACTCAGTTTTAACGCTATCTTATCGGCAATAATTGAAGAGTTACCATGTGCGATGTTCGCGAAAGGCCCGGCGTGAATTAGGGTAGGGACGCCTTCAAGGGTTTGCATCAATGTTGGTTCAATAGAATCCTTCATGGTTACGGTCATTGCGCCTGCAACGTTGAAGTCATCTGCGATTAGCGGCAAGCCTTGTTTGTTGTAAGCAAGTACCACTCGTCCGATACGCTTTCTCAAATCTTGAAGGTTATTGGCTAGAGCAAGAATGGCCATTAGCTCTGAAGCGGCTGAGATATCAAATCCATCTTCGCGTTCAAAGCCGTTAATTGTTTTATCTGCTTCGTTTTTGCCAACCGTGATCATGCGTAATGCGCGATCATTGTGGTCAAGTACACGTCGCCAAACGATTCTGCTTGGGTCGATATCCAGTGCTTTTAAGCCTGAGCGCGCTTCAAAGGCTTCTAACCCTTCACGCTGCTCATGATACAAACGTGCGTCAATGGCGGCAGAGGCGAGGTTGTGAGCGGCCGTAACAGCATGAATATCGCCTGTCAGATGCAGGTTTAATTGTTCCATAGGGGCAACTTGAGAGTAACCACCGCCCGCTGCGCCGCCTTTTACACCAAATACCGGGCCCATTGAAGGCTGACGAATGCAGGCCATTGCAGATTGGTTAATCTTTGCGAGGCCTTGTGCTAATCCGATAGTAGTGACGGTTTTGCCTTCACCAAGAGGTGTCGGTGTGATCGCCGTGATTACGACTAACTTACCATCTTGTTGGTTGGCGAGGCGTTCAAGTGATGTGAGAGACACTTTAGATTTGAATTGCCCTAATGGCTGATGTTCGTTGTGGTGCAGGCCAGCTTGCTTGGCAACCTCACTGATGTTTTTAAGGGGAGTAGAGCGACAAATATCAATATCAGACAGCATATTTGATCCTTATATCAGAACCGAAAGGTGGTACGTAAACGTTTGCGTGGCGATAGTACTGTATAAATTTGCCAAGTAAAGGCAAACCACACGAATTATGTGCTGGAAGATAACAGATCTAAAGAGTCATTGCGCGAGATCAAATCTTAAACGAGCAAAATATTCGATATGATTAACTTCAGCTGCCGTTATATTTGTGTTGAATACAAAAAGGGCTGCATATAGCAGCCCTTCAAGGAATGGGTAATCTCACTTGGCGTTAACCTTTAAGAGGTAACTACCTAATATGGCCGATTAACGATCCCAGTATGTTTCTTCTAAGCTATCTTCGCGTTCAGGCAGTGCACGAGAAAGGCGAGGAGAGTGCTGAGTCAACACTTCGTAGCTTACACGGTTTGCGTACTTACAAATTTGAGACAGTGAAGAGTACGTCAGACAAGCGTGCTCGTGTTTCTCTGAGTTTGGTACATTCACGTGGTGGTAGCTGTTTGCTGCCATGTCGTGAAGTAGTGCTGAAAGTGCACCATCGCCAGCGCCATTGGTATTCTTAATCTCAAGTGGGCCGCCTAGGTAAGGGCCAATGTGAGAGTACACTTTTACTGGGTCTTTACAGTCTTGCTTACGCATCGCACGGCTGAATTCGTATTTATTGAACTCAGGGATGTTACCCGGTAACAATGGCAGTGTGGTTTCGCGTTTCGCTGGTTCGTCAGTGTAACCTGCCATGTATAGACCAATAGGGCCTGCAGTACATAGAACTAGGTCAACCCACTCAAGTGCCTTGTTAGCAGCCAATAGAGGATCTTTTTCACCCGTTAGTGCTTCACCTTCATCTTCGTTCATCGCGACGATGGTTACGTTTTCTTTCAGGTATTCTTGCCACCATTCAGCGTTGCCTTCGATCACATACTTAGTACCAAGTGTTAGTACAACAGGCACATTGTGCGCTTTCGCGTATTCAATCGCTTTTTGTACCGCTTTTGGCATCGGATCTTCAGGTTTGCCACGCATTAGGTATGACGACACAACCAATGCAGACGCTTTCTCGAACACTTTTTCAGGAATGCTTTCTGGAAGAAGTTGGTTCATGTGGCCTTCATTGATTGCAAACGTACGTTCGCCATCTTCAGAAATAAGCGTGTAGCAACGACCGATTGGACCATCAACAGTTTGAAGGTGGTTTAGATTCATACGAGAAGAAGTGCGGCAAAGGTAACGATAACCAAATGAGCCAACTTCGATCTTCTTAGACATTACGCCAAGCAGGACAGATTTGCTGTCTGCAAGTACGGAATAGTTGTGCAGTGTGTTGCCAATAGTATCGCCAGGGTATTGATGCGTGATCAAACCGCGCTCTACTAACTCTTCATACAGCGCATCTGCTTTACTTTCTTCCAATACCAGTGAGTGACCTTTACTCAGCTCGTATTTTTCTAGGAACTCGTTGTCAACACGGGCTTCGATATCAACAATCGTTTGGCCAACACCCACAATCGTTGCGCGGTGAAGCTTAGGCGTTTGTTGAATTTGGTTGACCAACGGATCACGTGCGTGAGTTGGAAAGTAGTGCTTAGATTTACGCTGTCCAGGAAACTTCATATGAAAAATACAGTGAAAAAATTTTGCCGCATGATATCACATTTTGTTTCTGTTTCTTTCATTTTTATTACATTTTGAATCACCTGCACAATGTCTGTACAGGTGATTCAACTAACTATATGTTTGAAACTACTCGGTTGGCTGTACTAACGTCGCTGGATCAACGTAAGCCTCTGTACCCCATAGTGGAACAGTTGAAAGGCTGTGTTTGAAGCTACCTTCTGTTTCTTTGGTGGTGTAAGACAAGTAGAGCAGCGACTGATTCTCTGCATCGTAGATACGACGAACCTTCATTGTTTTAAAGAAGATACTTTTCGATTGCTTGAATACCACTTCGCCAGACTTACTCTTGTCTATTTGAGCAATCATTTCTGGTGTAATTTCACCTGTTTGACGACAAGATATAGAGCTATCACTTGGATCAGAAAGGCTAAGGTTTGCTTCGATTGATGCGATATGACAGGTAACACCCGCGATCTTATCGTCATCTAATGAAGACATCTTGATATCCTTCATTGTGAAGAAACCCAGTGAGACGTCGCCAACCTCGTTGTCCGAACAGCCAGCTAACATTGTCACGATACCTGCTGCTATTAAGGCTTTTTTCATAAGAAGTCCTTTTTATTTATATAGTTCTGTTTACTATAAGGATATTGAAAGCTTGGATACGAGTGTAGAGCTTTTCGTTAAGTTCTTAAAGGATGTTGTTGGATAATGAAAAATATGAAGCATTTAAAGTACTTGTTGGCCTTGGTCATGCTCTGTATGCTCTCTGCTTGTAGCTCGGCACCTCAGCCGACCGTATGTCTTCCAAATAACTGCGATATTTGGGGATACTAACCGTAGGTACTAAAAGAATGAATAACGAAATACCTGAAATTGCACACAAGAAAAACCAATGGCTATTTAGTCAGCTCGATATTGCTTACCCCGCAAAAGAGAGCCTCCTCGGCCGTGAACTTTATCAAAGCAAACTTCCATCCAAGACATACCAACTCCTAGCACAAGATCAAACTCCTTCCCAAATTGATGAACTGCATAAAGTCGATTTCCATAAATTGACCGTGCTATTTTCACTCAACCAAGCAAGCGTTTACCAAGATGAAATCGAAAGGGCACACATGCTTGAGTTCTTGAGCCAAATTATGCTTTCTGACGATCATGTATTATATATTGGTACTCAAAACGGTGAAGTTGTGGCGAGCGCTATCGTCACAGAAGCGGATGGTTCCCTATTGATCTCGGATGTCGTTGCTGAAAATGGTCAAAGTATCAACAACTTTGCTAAGCAGTTACACGATTTTTGGGCACAAGATCATGCTTCTTGCGATAAAGTATGGATCGAGAACTAAAGATTCTTTGACAAAGCGTTAATCTAAGTACAATACCCCGTCTTATTTAAAGGGTATTGTATGTACAAGCTATTGATATCAATCGCTGTATTATGTGTTAGCGCTTATTCTTCACTCAGTTTTGCTAACGACTGGGATATAAAACGCATCCTAGTTTTACACTCATACGAACCTTCTTATCAATGGACTGCTGACTTCCAAAAAGGGATAGACAGTGCGTTCAGTCAGTCTCAAACCGAAGTTAAACTCTCAATAGAGTATTTGGATTCAAAGCGTATCCACAGCCCAGAGTATTACGACTCTCTCGCGAACTACTTACGTGCGAAGTATGCAGGTTATAAATTTGATGGCGTAATTGCGACGGACGATAACGCAGCCAATTTTCTTGAATCTCTGCCTAATTTGATTGATCGCTCCACACCTGTCGTTGCAGCCGGCATCAATGATTTCAGCACCGACATGTACGCGGTGTCTGACAGAGCAACTGTGCTTTACGAGAACGATCAGATAGACGTTAATATTAAGCTGATCTCCAAATTAAGACCTAATCTAAAGAATCTCTATTTTGTAAATGATTACAGTGTCACGTCTGAATTGATTCATAAAGAAATGAACAAAATGATGGCTGAATTTTCAAATATCAATCTCGTAGAAATTCGCGACTTGTCGCTGGAGCATACGAGCCAATTTTTGGAAGGGATCTCTGCGGACGATGCGGTATTGCTCAGTCATTACAACACCGAGTTAAAGCAAGGGGTTTATCACACTTACCAAGAGATTGCGGATACGTTGTCAAAAGCGAGTGCTGCTCCGGTGTTTGCTTTGTGGCAGTTCTATATTTCGGGTGATGTACTCGGTGGCTACGTTAATCACTCACAAAGCATGGGTGAAGAGGCTGTCGATGCGTTGGATAAATACCTTCCTCTTGGGTTTACGACACCGTTAACTCCCGGAGACAACAAACGTTTTGTATTCAATTACCCTGCAATGAAGCGATACGGGATTAGTGCAAACGCGTTACCTGATGAAGCGGTTTTCATTAATGAGCCTTCGTCCTTTATTCGCAAAAACTTCCAGTTGTTATTGGGGCTGTCGATGGTGATTGCGGGTTTGAGCCTGATCATCTTGATGCAATTCGTTACTCTGCGCCAAAAGAAAGAGTTGGCGAATAAGAACAAACGAATCTTAAAGCTTCAGAAACAGACCTTGAATATCCAAAAGGATATGATTCATGTTCTCGGAGAGGCAATTGAAACCCGCTCTGGCGAAACTGGTAATCATGTTAAGCGTGTAGCCAAGTTGTCTGCACTGCTTGCTAAGTATCGTGGCTTGAGCCATCGCGAGGTCGAGATGATTGAGATCATCAGCCCAATGCACGATGTGGGTAAGATTTCAGTCCCTGAATCAATCTTGGATAAACCTGGGAAATTAACCGACCAAGAGTGGGAGGTGATGAAGCTTCATACTACGGCTGGCTATAACTTACTAAAGAGCGGAGCGGGTGATATTACCAACCTCGCGGCAATCATTGCTAACGAACATCACGAGCGTTGGGATGGTGCTGGATACCCGAATGGAAAAGTGGGTGATGAAATACACCTGTTTGCTCGTATCACTGCCGTAGCCGATGTGTTTGATGCGCTGCTTAGTGCACGTTGCTACAAAGAACCGTGGCCGTTAGATATGGTGGTCGATTTGTTTGAGCGAGAGTGTGGCTACCAGTTTGATCCTCAGCTAACTAAATTGCTACTGAAACACTTATCCGAGTTTGTCGCTATCCGAGATTCGTACCCCGATACTGGAACTGTAGAATATGCGTCTTCACCTTCGCTTGAAGCTAAGGTCTTAGAAGAGTCGGTTGTTAGCTAATTGTCGCTCTATCTGAGTAGCCTATAAGCCATTTTTTTTATCGATTCACCACGATCCGGCTAGGAAGTAGTGATTTATATTTTCTCCTGAAATTGAGTAGCTTATGTAAACCTCGCAGTATTTGGTTTCGTAGAATCTGGGTTAATTTAATGAAAACTGTTGCTTATGCTGAGCGATAAAGTGATCAACTCCATATTTCGCGAAGAGAAATAAGCCTGTATCTGCAAACTGTTACCTCAATCATCTCGCGCATTGAAAGAACACTATAGGATAAAACTTGGATTCAATCTGAGTGAGATACCTATGCGGTTAGAACAGACTAAATGTGTGATTTTCGATTGTGACGGAACACTTATCGATAGTGAAAAGCTGTGCTGCCAAGCTTTGGTGAACGTTTTCACTGGCTTTGGAGCGGAGCTAAACGTCAACGACTGCTATGCGCACTTTCAAGGCGGGAAGCTAGCCGACATCTTAATGGATACACAAGAACGTCTTGGGTTATCTATCTCGATTGATACACTTGAGCCGTTATATCGCAATGAATTACAAGCACTGTTCCAGCGTCATTTAAAACCGATGGATGGCGCTATCGAACTTATTGAATTCCTCAAACAACAAGACATCGAGTTTTGTATTGCTTCCAATGCACCGAAATCTAGGGTTGAATCTTCATTGGCGATGACAGGCATGCTAGACGACTTCAAAGGCAAAGTGTTCTCAGCTTTTGATGCTAACAGCTGGAAGCCAGAGCCTGATCTAATCATGTACACGGCCATGAACATGGGCTTTCTGCCAAATGAGTGCATCTACGTGGATGATACGTTGAAAGGGATTGAGGCTGGTGTTCGCGCGGGTATCCAATCGTTTCGATTACGCCCGAGTATTGATGAAGCAATCGTAGATCCCGAAGCCGACTCAGCAGAACTCGCGGCTCAGGATATCTACAGTTTAGAAGAAATTTCAGTTTGGATTAATGGCAAGCACTGCTCAAATGGTGGTATATCGAATTCTGCAGCTTTGGTGGGGTAGAGCTTAGTTGAAGGCTGACTACCTTACTAAATTGTTTGGTGTGGAAACCGCAAGATGCACAAGTAAACTTTTCTCCACTTTCTGAAAGCAGATACTCGTCGTGTTGGCATAAAGGGCATGTAATGTCGTCGGTGTTTGGTGTTTCTGTTTTATTCATTATGTGTCACCTGCAGCAAGGGGGTAAGCGAAAAAAGACCCGTTCAATTAGATTACTCCTAAGCTCGAATATTAGACAGTTCTGACACTTCTTAATCTCTCCTTTGCGACTTGCTTCATGGTAATTGATAATGTCATCGTTATTGACCATGGTTCTTGTAATGTTATTAAACAAAAGCCAAAAAGAAAGGACCCATTACGAGTCCTCATTAGTTTGTTTTCAATTCACGCCGCTAGTTCACCAGTTGATCCTTAAGTTCGGTAGCGTGCCAATGTCTGAGATAGAGAAACCGACGCTTCTGTTAGCCTAGATACGCCATTTGAAGAATTCTGAGCCACGTCTTTAATCACATCGGATTGGCTTCGAATATCGTTAAGCTCTGCTGCAATCGTATTGGCAACGTTACTTTGCTCATCGGCTGATGTTGCGATTTGGATACTCATGTCCATTAGTGCTTGAGCTGAATCTGCAATCGAGTTTACGTCGTGACCAATATTTGAAATCAACTGGCTACTGGTTTGCGCTTGGTCAACCGTCTGTTCGGTGATCTTCGCGATATTTTGGCTCTCTTGCTGTAAGCGTTCAATCATCGCTTGGATTTCTACAGTAGCCGACTGAGTGCGGCTTGCCAGTGTTCTTACTTCATCAGCAACAACAGCGAAACCTCGGCCTTGCTCGCCCGCACGAGCGGCTTCAATCGCGGCATTTAAAGCAAGTAAGTTAGTTTGCTCTGAAATAGCATTGATCGTCGTGATGACCTCGTTAATTTGGCTCGTATTCACATTCAAGCTAGTAACAGAAGATGAGGTTTGCTCAATCAAAGAAGAAAGGGTGGTGATTTCCGAGATTGCCTGTTGAACCTTCGCGTGGCTATCGTTGATTTGCTGCGCGTCTTGTTCTGTTTGTTCAGTTGAGCGTGCAGAGATGTTAGAGACTTCATTTGCCGAAGCTGTCATCTGATCCATTGCTGTCGCTACAGAGTCTAGAGAGGCATTTTGGCTCATGATTTGTGTTTCGCTGCGCTTCATCTCAGTTTCGAAAGAAGCCGATGTTTCGCTTAGCGTTGCTGCACTGTGGTTTACGTTGTTGACTAACTCACTAAGCGTGTCCATTGAACGGTCAAGCGCACAACCAATCGTGCCGAACTCATCACGGCCAGGGTGGAAGCCAAGGCGTGATGTTAAGTCACCATCACCAATCTTTTGAGTCGTTGAATAAAGAACCCAAAGTGCGCCGCCTAGGAAAGTCGCTACCCAGTAACAGAAAAGACCAAAAGGCACACACCACAAGAAGCTCAGTAATAAAGTGTACAGTGCTTGCTGCTTTTGATTCTGTATATCGTTAGTTGAAACGGTAAGTGAGTAGTAGTTGCCATCTTGTGCGAGTGCTGTGGCAGTCACAGAACCATTGTTTGAAATAGTGGTTTGTTGAGCGCGAGTTTGCTGGCTAACAGAGCGAACAGATGCCGGGGAATCTGATGCTGATAAAATGCCTTGCAGTTGATACTCGACCTGCTGTTTTGCAGTTACGTCAATGTGTTCCATTTTGTTGACGTAGTTCAGTCCAGCTAGGCTTGCCAGAGCGGCAAAAAAGATTAAGAAAATGACCCAAAACTTGTCGTTGATCGACATCTTAATAAACAGTTTGTCTATCGTTCGAAATTGTACTTCTTTCATAAAAACTCCACGGTAAATCCTTTACCGTGGACTCTAAATAACCGACCTCAATAAAAATGTGACTTCAATCAACTAATTGTGAAAATTAATGATAGTGATATGTCATTTATGAGATCTGAATCAAGTAAATTAGTTCTGTATAGGTTTATTAGCCTAAAGAAGGCAGTAACCCTACTGAAATAAGAACTTGAATCGCAATGATAAATACGCCAACGCTACCTGCTAAAAACAACGCTTTGCTACCGCCTAACACTTGGTAACTGGCTTCTGAAGATTGTGGTTTGACAGAGAAATCAGTGTAACGAACCTTGTAGACCATCACTGTTGGTAACAGAATCGCGAGCACTGAAAGTGCAATGGCTGCGTAGCCTAAAGCCATGATGAAGCCTTGTGGGTAAAATAAGGCAAACCCCAGTGGCGGTAAGAAGGTGATAGCAGCTGTCTTAACACGTTTTGCGTTACCTAGTTTCTTGCTCAGTGAGTCGCCCATGAATTCAAATAAGCCCAAGCTCACACCAATAAAAGATGTCAGCAGTGCAAGGTCTGCAAACACACCGACGATCACGCTTAGGTTGGATTGATGAACCGTTTGCGATAGCGAGACTAATAGCGCGCCCAAGCTTGTGTCAGACAACAACTGCTCTTGGCTAATCACGCCCAAAGTAACACTTTGCCAGAAAACGTAGATAACCAGAGGCAGTGCCGAGCCAATAATCATTACCTTACGTAAAGAACGAACGTCACCATCTAGGTATCGAACAATTGATGGGATGCTGCCGTGGAAACCAAAAGAGGTAAACACAACCGGAATAGCCGCAACAATCAGGCCTTGCTGTAAAGGCATGCTCATTAAGTATTGAGAGGTAATGTTTGGCGCTAGGAAGCTGAGTACCAAAACCATCGCGATAAGCTTTAAGCCAAACAAAACGCGGTTAACTTTATCAACACTGTGTGTACCAATCGTAACAACGCCGGCAACTAATAGGGTAAATAGAAGCGTGGTGATTTGAGCATTAAGTTCGATACCCGCGATATCCGAAATTCGTTGGTTAAATTGCGCACCGCCGCCAGCTATGTATGCCGCACACAGAGCGTAGAAAAGAAACATCACCGCGAAGCTCGCAATCCACTTTCCTTTTGTCCCCAAAATGGTATGAGCTAACGTGTGTAGGGTAGCGTCAGATTCTGCGAATTGGTGAAGCTCTACCATTAATAGCGCAGTAAAAGCCATTAACGCCCATAAACCCAGCATCAAGAAAAGTGAAGTTGAAAAGCCAATACCTGCAGAAGCAAGTGGAAGAGCGAGCATGCCAGCACCAATGGTTGTGCCTGCAATGATCAAAGTACTACCAAAAACCTTTGATTTATTCATTGTATATAATTCTTTACGTTAGGGTGTGTTTTCATTGTAATTCTTCTAGCTTAAGCGCATAAACCCAAAGAATATCTCGATTTTGAAGTATTCTGATTGAGTTTAATTCCAAATGCAATTCTTATTGTAATTAAAAACATCCACTGTAAATTAATATTTACACAAAGGGGCGTGTCAGCATTCAAATGAGCAAAGCAAACGTTTGACCATGATCGGTTTCAAAATTTATAGAGTAATTTGTTGTACTTGGTGTAAGGTGGCAGTACATATGTCGTTCGCGTATACCCCTTTAGCGCAAAAAAGCGTTAATGATCGCGAGTAGCTTTAAGCTATGAATATGGAATGGGTAGAGTAGAGTGCGTTCATCAAAGTGACATAATATAAGTCCAAGATGGTGCACTAGTTAATCGGACATCATGTCCACATCAAGGAATAGAGGGGGCACAATGAGTGACCAATCTTATAATGACGAAAGTCTAGAGTTGTTAGATGCTATGGAAATTGGCATTGATTTGTCTGACTATGAGCAGACAGTGAAACAGTTAGCAGAAGAGCTTTTCAAGTCTTCGAACTAAGCTTTTAAGATCTTTAATTCAGTTTCAACTGAAACGTTTTAAAGCTAAAGCTTCTCAAAGCAAACAATTCTAAACTGAGCAAATCGTATTCGCTCACACGTCATACCAAAACTATCCTCATTAAAGTTCGCGAAGATAAACGAGTACGTTTACCATGTTACTTAGTTCTCGATACTTTAATGAGGTTCAATGAACTTTCTCGCACACCTTCACATCGCCAAGCACTGTAACAGCAACTTAGCAGGTAACCTGTTAGGTGATTTTGTTAAAGGCGACCCTAATAAACACTATTCTGATTCCCTTTCTGACGGTATTAGGCTTCATCGATTTGTTGATAGCTATACTGATCGTCATGATGTATCTCGTTCTGCAAAATCACTTTTCTCAGACCAAACACGACGCTTTGCGCCTATCGCACTCGATGTGTTTTGGGATCACTGCTTAGCCAATCATTGGGCTCAGTTTTCACAGCAGACATTAGAACGTTTTTGTTTAGATAGCCATGAGCAGATCTTTGAACATCAAGAGCCACACTGGCCAGAAAATTTCGTTATGGTTCATCAGAAAATGGCTGAGCATCGATGGTTAGAGAGCTATCAAGACATGTCGTCTATAGAGGTGGTATTGCAGCGAATGGCGTTGAGAAGGCCTAAGCTCGGTATGCTCGAGGCATGTTACGATGACCTCGAACGTCACTACGATACGTTGCAGTGTCACTTTAATGAGCTTTATCCCAACGTTTTAGAAGAAGCGAAGCAGTTTAATGCGCTTCAAATGAAGAAAAATCAAAAGGAAAGGTAAACAGCGTAATGCAGGTTTGCTACAATCCGCGCCTATTTAATCTTTGAGCATCATACTATGTCTGAATCTACAAAATCTTTTAACCAACTAGGATTATCTGAGCATCTTCTTGCCACGCTGTCTGAGCTTAATTTTACGGCTCCTACCAGTGTTCAAGAACAAGCGATTCCATTGGTATTAGAAGGCAAAGATGTACTTGCTGGTGCTCAAACGGGTACAGGTAAAACGGCCGCGTTTGGTTTACCGATTATTCAAAGATTAATCGAGACAAAAGACAATGTTATTCCGAACCCTAAGCTCGTTCGTGCGCTTGTGTTAGTACCAACTCGTGAATTGGCACAACAGGTTTTCGATAACTTAACTAGCTACGCAAAGGGCACCGACATTAAAGTCGTGGTGGCTTACGGCGGCGTTAGCATGAAGGTTCAAACTGATAACCTACGCGGTGGTGCAGATATCCTGGTCGCGACGCCTGGTCGTCTTATTGATCACATGTTCACTAGAAACATCATGTTGAGCCAAACGGAAGTACTGGTACTGGATGAAGCTGACCGTATGTTAGATATGGGTTTCATGCCTGACATCAAACGTATTCTTTCTCGCATGAATGAAGTGCGTCAAACCCTGTTCTTCTCTGCAACGTTTGATAACAAAATCAAAGCGATTGCACACCGTATGATGCAAAAGCCAAGTGAAATTCAAGTTACGCCAAAAAACAGCACCGCTGAAACCGTAACACAGATGGTTTACCCGGTAGATAAGTCGCGTAAAAGTGAATTGTTAGCGTATTTGATTGGCTCAAAAAACTGGCAACAAGTGTTGGTGTTCACAAAGACCAAGCAGGGTACTGATGCTCTCGTTAAAGAGCTAAAGTTAGACGGCATTAAAGCGGCATCAATCAATGGCGATAAGAGCCAGGGTGCGCGTCAAAAAGCCCTGGACGATTTCAAGTCAGGCAAAGTTCGTGCGTTGATCGCAACCGACGTGGCAGCTCGTGGTATTGATATCCAGCAGCTAGAACAAGTTGTGAACTATGACATGCCATTCAAAGCAGAAGATTATGTTCACCGCATCGGACGTACTGGCCGTGCGGGTAACAGCGGCTTAGCGATCTCTTTGATGAGTCAGGATGAAGCTTACCTATTGGGTGATATTGAGCGATTACTTGATACTCGCTTGCCTCAAGAGTGGCTAGAGGGCTTTGAACCAAGCCTTGAAAAAGATCTAGCGCCCGATCGTGGTGGTCGCAGCAAAAGCCGTTCATCAGAAAAACGTAAGATGAAAGCGAAGCTTAAGATTCACCAAAACCGCGGTAAAGCACGTCGCTAATAAGCTGTACAAAGCTCCAGTTTAAAGATCTATACATATAAAAACGCGCCGTTACAGTGACTTCTGTAACGGCGCGTTTTTGTATCTTATAAGCTCATAATGGTTATGAACCCGATTAAGCTTTATGTTCCTGGTTACACTTCCATTCACATGGCACTTCATAAATCAGCTCTTCAATCGAGGTTGGATTTAGAGCCCACTCTTCATCAATATTGAACTTGCTGACCATCTGCGTGTTGAAAAGCTGCCAATGCTTAAGTAGGGCGTCTTCGGGTGAGGTGACCATATCACCTTCATTCCAAGTGCTTTCCATAAAGGGAGTGAGGCATACAGCGCCGTTTGCGTACATGATCATTTGCCATTTAACTTCGTAAATGTTGATCATTTTGTCTGGGTTAGCTGCATTGTACTCAGCGGCAAGCCCGTTAATCTCTTTTTCAACATCGCCGACATTGTCGATGAAGTAATCAACTAGGTTGTCTTCTTGGCGAACAGAGTCTGAAATAAGCTGCATTGGCCTACGTGAGTGAATCATGTTGGTGAACAGACGCATGCTAAACAGGTAGATAGCGATATTTGGCGCAACATCTTTTGGCAGCTCTTCCATAATCTTACTGATGTAAGACTGAAAATAATCGTGTAAACAATCACTTATTGCATGCCAAATCTTTTCTTTGCTACCAAAGTGGTGGCGGATAAGGCTATGCGAGACGCCTGCCTTTTCACTGATGTTTCGCAGTGATACACGATCGTAGCCAAAGTCACAGAACATGTCTGCGGCAACGCTCATGATCAAAAAACGCGTCTCTTCGGCGTCTTTTGCACTTCTTCTACCTTGCTTCTTTTCGGTCATCTTCATTTCACATAATTACCTGATTACAACATTCTACACTGTTTTTACTGAAATAAAAAATACTGCACAAGTGGAAAGTAAAGCTTGAGAATTATTTAATACTAAATATACTGCCCACCTGTGTAATAAATCATAATAATTAAACGGAGAGGCATCATGCAGTTCAATTTGTCTATCAATGCCATATCGAGCAAGCGCATGGGAGCTGTTATTGCAGCACTATTGCTCGCAGGCTCTCTAACTGGATGTGACAAAGTTCAGTCAGAGGAAAATGTGCAGGTAATCAAGCCAGTCAAGCTGTTCGAAATCCCACAACAGACTGATATTGATCTCGATAGCTTCATTGCAAAGGTTGATGCAACCGACCGTGCGGCACTTTCTTTCCAAGTGGGTGGAGATATAGAAACCTTCGATGTTCGTATGGGACAAGAAGTGAAGAAAGGTCAGGTGTTAGCCGTATTAGACGCGACGGATTACCGTATTGCCGTTGACGCAGCCCAAGCTAAATTTGATCTGGCGAACAGCCAATACAAACAAGCTTCTGAGTTGTATGCGAAAAAACTGGTCAGTACCGATTACTACGACCAAGCCGTAAACACCTTTACTGCCGCTGAAGTTGAGTTGGACCAAGCAAAAACAAACCTTGGCTACACTACCTTAGTTGCTCCATTCGATGGCGTGGTATCGATGGTGTTTGGAAAGCAATATCAATTGATCGCAGAAAAGCAGCCTGTACTGAATATTTTGAATCACAGTGAAATGGATGTGACGTTTTCAATTCCAGTATCAAAGCTTGAAGACCGTTCTATTCAAGACCTAACGAGCTCAAACATGTGGGTTGTGATGGACAGCCACCGCGGCATTCGTATCCCGACTCGCTTTAAAGAAATCTCAACGCAACCAGATGAAGATACCAACAGCTACCAAGCGGTTGTGTCTATCGAAAAGCCAGAAGGCATCAATCTACTTTCTGGTATGACAGCGCAAGTTGAAGTTCAGAAAAGTAAATCTGACTACGGCATTGGTATTGTGGATTCAGCTTGGTTAAACAAAGACGTAGGCCATGGTGAACTATGGCGTTATAACCCTGACTCTCAACTGATTTCTAAAGTACAAGTCCTTCTTGATGAGCAAGGCAAGGTTATCGACGGATTGTCGTCTGGTGACCTTATCGTTGAAGCGGGTGTGGATGTGTTATCAGACGGACAACAAGTAAAAGCTTGGCTTCGTGAGGGCGGTATTTAATGAACCTTTCAAAATTATCAGTTTTTGTCGCGTCGGTTCTGTTACTTCAAGCCTGTAACAATGAAGCTGTACACCGTGAACAACCACCTTTGTTGGTTTCTACCTTTGAAGTTGGCGCACCGCTTACTAATCAGTTCAGAAGTTTTAATGGACAGGTGATGCCAGCTGAATTGACTCCCTTGGCATTTAAGCTAGCAGGCGAGATTCAACAAGTATTAGTAGAAGCGGGCGACAATGTCGAAAAAGGGCAGTTATTAGCCACCTTAGATAACGCAACGTACGTACAAGATCTGACTGATGCTCAATCTCAATTCAAACTGGCAAGCAAACAGTTGGCCCGTGGAACGGAGATGTTTGGCAGCGAAATGTTATCGCAATCAGAACACGACCAACTGACGGCTAACTATAAGCTCGCATCGGCGAATTTGGCGGCGGCGAAACGCAAGCTGAGTTACACAGAACTTTTAGCGCCGTTCTCAGGAACAGTTTCAACTGTCGATAAGCAACGATTCGAAAATACGACGCCTGGAGAAACACTACTGAGTGTGTACCAGAACGACAAGGTGTATGTGCGAATTCAAGTATCAGATTCGATCTTGGCGTCAATTAGCCCAGACATACTTTCAAATAGCTATCGTCCTGAGGCGACCTTTGGCGGTCACACAGGCCAATATCCACTGACGTATCTAGAACACACCAGTGAACTGCACCCACAATCCCGTACCTACGAATTTTGGATGCAGATGCAGCAGCCTGAAAGTGAAATTCTGCCGGGCACGAGCGTTACGGTCAATGTAGATATGGCGAAAGCGGGCCTGAGCGATGTTCAAGGCTACCAATTACCAATGACAACGCTAGAAGCGGGCTCTGAAGCGAATCAGTTCTATGTGTGGAAAATGGAAGACGGACAAGCATTCAAAAGCGAAGTAGAAGTCGACAAGATCAGTGGCCAAGGCGCACTCATCGCTCATGGTGTTGAGCAAGGTGAGCTACTCGTAAATTCGAATTTAAGAAAACTCCGTGACGGAATCCAATTGTCAGGAAAAGCAGAATGAACATCGCAGAATATTCAATAAAGAACAAAGTAATCAGCTGGCTGTTTCTAGTCATTTTGGCCATTGGCGGTGTGACGTCTTTTGGTAATCTATCCCGTTTAGAAGACCCAGCTTTTACCATTAAAGATGCAATGATTATTTCAACTTACCCTGGCGCTACGTCAATGGAAGTTGAAGAAGAGCTGACTTACCCACTAGAAAAAGAGATAAGACAGCTTCCGTACATCGACAAGATTACCTCGACATCATCGAACGGTATGTCCCAAATTATGGTCAGTATGAAGATGGACTACGGTCCAGACGAGCTGCCTCAGATCTGGGATGAAATGCGCCGTAAGATCAACGATCTACAACCAACACTGCCAAGTGGTGTAAATTCCGTTCAGATCATCGATGATTTTGGTGATGTGTTTGGTGTGATGATCATGCTGACCGGTGATGGTTACGATTACGTTGAGCTCAAACAGTACGCAGATTACCTAACGCGTGAAATCGAACTGGTTGACGGTGTCGGTAAAGTTAGCATTGCAGGTGACCAACAAGAACAACTGTTTGTTGAGATGTCACTGGAACGCTTAGCCGCATTGAACCTAGATATGTCGACGGTGACAGCATTGCTAGCACAACAAAACAGTGTGGTATCGGCAGGCGAGGTGATGCTGAATGGTCAAAGCCTAACGATTAAGCCAAACGGCACATTAAGCACGGTTGAAGAACTAGAAAACCTAATCATTCATGGTCGTGACACTGGCAATCTAATTCGTCTAAAAGACGTTGCTGAAGTGACTCGTGGTATTCAAGAAAAACCGGGCAATGTATTAACGTACAACGGTAAACCAGCAATCAACTTGGGTATTGCGTTCTCTTCTGGTGTAAACGTGGTTGAGATTGGTAAAGCACTGGATGCGGAACTGGATCGCCTAGAAAGCATTAAGCCAGCGGGTGTAGAACTGAATTACTTCTACAACCAAGCGCAAGAAGTAGACAAATCTGTGGCTGACTTCTTAATCAGCCTAGTTGAAGCGGTAGCCATCGTTATCATTGTATTGTTGTTCGCAATGGGCTTACGCAGTGGTTTGATCATCGGTTTGGTTCTTCTATTGACGGTATTCGGTACCTTCATCCTGATGGATTACAACGATGTTGAACTGCACCGCATCTCTCTGGGGGCACTGATCATCGCGCTGGGTATGCTGGTGGATAATGCGATTGTTGTCGTTGAAGGTATTTTGGTGGGCTTGAAGAAAGGCAAAACCAAGCTTCAAGCAGCGAAAGACATCGTCAAGCAAACACAATGGCCACTGTTAGGTGCGACCATTATCGCTATCACAGCGTTTGCACCGATTGGTTTGTCGAAAGACGCAACAGGCGAGTTCATGGGTTCACTGTTCTGGGTACTGTGTTTCTCATTGTTCTTAAGCTGGGTTACGGCACTCACACTGACTCCGTTCCTTGCAGAAATGATGCTGAAAGCAGAAGACAAGGTTGATGCGAACGAAGACCCATACAAAGGCATTCTGTTTGTGGTATTCGGTGCGTGTCTGAAAGTAGCACTTCGATTTAGATGGCTTACTGTAGTTAGTATGGTCGCTCTATTAGCAGTTTCTGTCGTCGGTTTTGGTATGGTGAAGCAGCAGTTCTTCCCGCCGTCAAATACCCCAATGTTTTACGTAGACATGTGGATGCCAGAAGGCACCGATGTTCGTGAAACGATCAAGCAGACAGAAAAAGTTGAGAGCTACATTCGTCAACAAGATGACGTGGAGTTTGTGACAACAACGGTTGGGCAGGGTATGCAACGTTTTGCGCTGACATATCAACCAGAGAAAAGTTACGAAGCCTACAGTCAGCTACAAGTTAGAACGACTGACCGCGACACTATGTTTAAGGCTCTAGCGGCGCTAGACAAAGACTTAGCGAACGAATTTGAGCAACCAACGTTCCAGTTCAAGTTGATTGAGTTTGGTCCGTCACCCGCTTCAAAAATTGAAGCGCGTATTATCGGTGCCGCTCCACAAGTACTGCGTAACATTGCAGTTGAAGTCGAAGACATCTTGCTTGCCGATCCAGGCTCTCGAAATGTTCGTCATGACTGGCGTGAACGCACTAAAGAACTTGTACCACTGTTCAACGAATCTAAGGCTCGTCGCCTAGGCATTTCAAAAACTGACTTGTCTGAGACATTACAGATGGCGTTTGGCGGTTACAACATCGGCCTACTGCGTGATGGTACTCATATGTTACCTATCGTGGCGCGTTTACCGGAAGAAGAGCGTTTTGATTTCGAATCGCTAAACAATGTGAAGATTTGGAGCCCATCACTACAAACTTACATCCCAGTTGAGCAAGTGATTGATGGCGTAGAGCTTCAATGGTCTGAGCCACTGATTCAGCGTCGCGACAGAAAACGTACGCTAACAGTATTGGCTGACCACGATGTTCTTGGTGATGAAACGCCAGCGAGTCTGTTTGCTCGTGTGAAACCAAAGGTAGAAGCATTAGATTTACCAGAAGGCTACAGCATTAGCTGGGGTGGTGAGTACGAAAGCTCTAAAGATGCGCAAGAATCTCTGTTTGGCTCACTGCCAATGGGTTACTTGCTGATGTTTATCATCACGATGCTTCTGTTTAACTCGGTTCGTAAGCCGGTTGTGATTTGGTTTACGGTTCCACTCTCTATCATTGGTGTTTCAATTGGTCTGTTAGGTACCAATATGCCATTCAGCTTCACAGCGTTCCTTGGCTTATTGAGTCTAAGCGGCATGATTTTGAAGAACGGCATTGTACTGCTTGACCAGATCAACAGTGAGCTATCAACAGGTAAAGACCCATATTTAGCGGTTGTCGACAGTGCGATTAGTCGTGTACGACCGGTATCTATGGCAGCATTAACGACTATCTTGGGTATGATTCCTTTGGTATTCGATGCATTTTTCGGCTCGATGGCGATTACCATCATGGCAGGCTTAGGCTTTGCTACCGTACTAACGCTAATAGTAGTACCGGTGATGTTCGCTATTTTATATAGAATCAAACCGTCCACTGCGGGTTATTAGGGAATGATATAAAACAGATTCTTTTAAGCCAGCCCAGTCAAATTTGACTGGGTTTTTTATGCGTGTTGTCCCGTCCTGAAATGTGTTGACACGTGAGAGCGGTATGAGGGTACGAATAGGCAAGCATTAAAAAATCCGCTACTCAATGGTCAAGCGGCTTTGAGAAGGATAGGGCAATTCTAGATTGCTAGGCGTATGTCTAATTCAATCGGCTTTGGCATGGCTAAGTGATAGCCTTGATACATATTGAAGCCTAAGCTCTGCATCGCTTGGAGTTGTTGTTGGGTTTCTATGCCTTCAATCACTGTCTTTGCGCCAATTTGGTTTGCAAGATCAAGCACTAACTCCATTTCTCGAGTGTCGCCTTGTTCAAAGTCCAACATAACCGAGCGGTCTATCTTGATGATATGAGGGTTAATGTGACGAACGCGTTGTTCGGTTGATGCTTGTGTTCCGAAATCATCAACAGCGATTTGAAAACCATTTTCCGCCAATGAATGGGCTGCGTCTTTCAAACGTTCTTCACTCTCTACATTAAGCTCGACCAACTCCATCACAATTTGTTCGCACGATAAGTTAAGCTCATGCAGGCGCTTAGCTAACAAGCTATCGCTGACCTTTTCTGCAGCAAACAACTCACCAACGTTTGGAAGAACGTTCAAAAATAGATGTAAATGACGGATTGTCGATTGTGCGAAGTTACGGATATGAATCGCTCGACTCAACCTCTCTACATTGATTTTGTCTGTGCTTGAGGTTTCGTCGGAATGGAAGAAGTGATCAGGACGAACAATATCACCTTTGTTATTTGAAATGCGCACCAAAGCCTCAACACCTATTTGAGTCATAGAAGAGTCGAATATAGGTTGATAGACGCTTCTAAGCGTCAGGTCTTGGTATTTCGCAATAAACTGCATATCAGCATCTACGGATATACAGCTAATAAATTCACTTCTGTCTGATAAAATCATAGTCGCTAGTAAAGAGGGCTTATTCAATGGCGGACGTACATGTCGCGGCTGTCACAATATTGACAGGTGTAAGTAAATTGTCAATTAATAAAAACTCTTTTGTAGAGTCAATATTTAAATAAATATAATTAACGAAAAAACAGCATGATAATTGATATTAGTCATTAAAATTACTTATCATTCACCATTAATAATGACTATTGTGAATTTAATCTCTGAGTAATCTATCTCATATCAACACCAATCAATATAAGCTTTCAACGCCAATACACCAGGTGAAAGTAAGGATAAAGCCTCAGGTTATGGGGGAATGTCAAAGTTACATTATTAACAAACAACTCTGTTTGCATATAAATGATATCTACTTCTCAAAATATGAACGATGAGCTGATAAGTTATTATTTTATCGAAGATAAACTTTGATTGATTATTGGGTAGGGCTTGAGTTAGGTTTTATAAAATGTTGGGATGGAGGTCTAACTATTTACTTTCAAGACTGATTAAAAAAGTTGACCCGTATTCTTACTGCCATTGAAGTACTGCGTAAAGTTGCAGATATTTACGAACCAGTTGTTGATTTCCTGACCGCTTTAAAGGGTGTCCAAATTTAATGAAGCAAGGGCTGATTTTAAAATTATTATTTAAGTCAGTAGCAAATTGAGAATCACTCTCTCTTAGGGTGATGCCTTGTTGGCTGTATTCGGTGATCTCATCTGGGAGTTCACCCATCCACCAATGCAATAATTCGCCACTGTTTTTACTTCGGCTAATCCAATGGTCGGAGACAATGATCAAAACGTCATTGGGTTGAATGGAAAATCCATACTCTTGTTGCCAATTATGGATGTCCAACATCAACTTTCTACGACATGTTTTCCCGGCGCTCACCATATGATGACTGATCATCCAAACGGTACCGATTTCGGAAGATATTCGGAAGTGTCGAGGCGTTTCTCTAGAGGAAAGCATTTCAAGTGGGCTGATGTTGCTTGCATGATTAAAGCTAACGAAGGTGTGCTCCATTCGGCGGGCAAATGCCTTACCTATATGGTGCTCACTGATCCCTTGATTGTGTACAGTAGGGTAGTGGCGTTCACAGAGCTTTAGGCAATCGTCTTGAAATTGATTAACGCTTTTAATCACTAGATCTAATAACAATGAAGTCCCTTATACACAGCTACTATCTTATTGATGGGCAATAGTACGGTAATTGCGGTTCCGTTACCTATCGTCAAAGTGCGAGTTCTTGATCTCTCTATCAAAATTAACCATTGCTGAGTGATTTTATGGATAGCACTGGCGCTCTACAGGTCTGTATTCTAAATTATGAGGAATTCTAGCTAGTTACCTCGACTATAGTCTAGTCAGCAAATCACAATTGATCTACTTACTCTTTATTTGGAAACATTCATGACCATTCAATTAGATTCGAAACAAAAGTCTGAGCTTACTCATACGCTCCAAAAGTACCTGCAGGATGAACTCGATGTGGAGCTTGGTCAGTTCGACACAGAATTCTTGGTCGATTTCATAAGTAAAAAGTTTGGGGCGGTTTACTACAACAAAGGGATAGAAGACGCTCAAAAAGTCATGGAACGTAAAATGTTAGATATCTCAGATGAGCTTTACGAGATCGAACAAATCGTTGAAATCTAACGTTTAGCCCAAACTTGTTCAAATAATTTGAATAACTCGTTTAATTTGAAATGATGTAACTATTGTAAAGCTTGGTAAATAATATGTTACACAAACTTAGTGTAGGGTACGCTTTTCAAAACTACACGATTCGTTAACATTCGGAAGAGATGCATGGACAACAACGTTAGAAATTACAACCCTTTAGCTAGAGCGATGCATTGGATTTCAGCTCTCGCAGTATTTGGCTTATTTGGTGTAGGCCTGTGGATGGTTGATCTTTCATATTACAGCGAGTGGTACAAAACAGCGCCAGACTATCACCGCTCGGTAGGCATTCTTTTGGCTACTGTTACTGTTATCCGCTTGGTTTGGAAACTAGTTACCGCGTCACCTAAAGTAGAAGGTAAAAGCTATGAAGTTGCAGCAGCGAAGATCGCTCACGGCTTTATGTACATTAACTTAGCGGTTTTATTTATTTCAGGTTATTTGATTTCAACATCAGATGGCCGCGGGATAGAGGTATTCAATTGGTTCACTGTACCAAGTATGGGTGAACTGTTTGCAAACCAATCTGATCTCGCAGGAACGATTCACTACTATGCTGCATGGGGACTGATCATCATGGCATCAGTACACGCCTTAGCGGCGATAAAACACCACGTTATCGACAAAGACGATACGCTACGAAAAATGATAGGAGCTTCAAAATGAAAAAGTCAATTATCGCTACAGGATTAGCATTTGCAATGGCAATGCCTTTCGCTGCGAACGCCGCTGATTACGTGATTGATACAAAAGGTGCGCATGCTTCAGTTAACTTTAAAGTTAGCCACCTAGGTTACAGCTTTATCCAAGGTCGTTTTAACACATTCTCAGGTGACTTCTCATTTGATGAAAGCAACGTTGAAGCGTCTACAGTAAACGTAACGGTTGATACTACAAGCCTTGATTCAAACCACGCAGAACGTGATAAGCATATCCGTAGCGGTGATTTCATCGATGCTGCTAAGTTCTCTGATGCGACATTCAACAGCACAAAAGTGGTTGATAAAGGTGACGGCAAACTTGAAGTTATGGGTGACCTTAAACTTCACGGTGTAACTAAGCCTATCGTTATCGAAGCTGAATTCATCGGTGCTGGTCAAGACCCATGGGGCGGTGAGCGTGCAGGTTTCGTTGGTACAACTCGTCTAGAACTTGCTGACTTCAACATTCCAGTAATGGGCGCTTCAAGCTATGTAGATATGGATCTACACGTTGAAGGTGTAAAGAAGTAATCTAGCTTTCTAGCTCTCTGACAGGTATCAACATTTTTTAGAGACATCAAAAGTTTGGTCGATACTAAATAGGTCAGTATTTAGAAATAGAGAAAGGCGCAAAGTTTTCACTTTGCGCCTTTTTTATTGAGATAAATGGCAACGCGTTTAGGTCTGTTTTGTGTCAAACCGTTTAGTACGTTAAAAGCCACCGTTTACCTCTAGCCAGTCAACGTTGCCATGACTGAGTTATCTAATTGAACTACTAATCCCTAATAGTTCAACTTAAGATTAGTTAAGCCGTTTCTAGTTCAGCTTGTGGAACCACGTTTAGTCGGTCACCGTAGATTGGACGTAGTGCTTGCATCACTTCAATGCGAGTCAACACACCCACCATTACGCCGTTTTCTAACACTGGAAGCATATGTGGTTGGCTTACTTTCATCGCTTTTGCACGCTCTTCTAGAGAAAGAGATGTCAGGCGAGTTGCGAAGCCCATGCTTGTCGTCGGGTACAGTTGCTCTTTGTCGATGCATAGGAACTCAGCAACGTCCACTAGCTTGTCGTTTGCGTCGATTGCCACAACGTCACGGCTCATTAGGTCTACAACTTTTTGGCCTTTAGTTGGGATGTAATCTTGGCACCAAAGGTCAACCATTACGTCATGAACAGAGAAGATACCCACTAGACGACCTTCAACATCGCAAACAGGAGCGCTAACAAGTTGCGCGTCTAAAAGTGTATCAATCGCGACTGATGTTGGCATTTCTACGCTCAGTGTAATTGGTTGAGTGTTCATGATTTGCTTGATAGTAGTTGCTGTGTTCATAGTAATTTCCTTAACTGACGTAATTTCTGTTGTTTGTGTAATAGCGGTAATTTTTGCTGCTTTAAGTTGTGGGCGACGGTAGATGCTCCAGTTCGCTAAGCCGACCAATACTGAACCACCTACGATGTTGCCGATTGTCACTGGTATTAAGTTTGCGGTGACAAATTGCATGACGTTTAGGTCTGCATACTGGGCTGGTGTTGCGCCGATTTGCATCCAGAAGCTTTCTGGTGCGAATGCTTGAATCGTGATGCCTAGCGGAACCATGAACATATTCGCCACACAGTGTTCAAAGCCTGAGCTTACGAACATTGCAACGGGTAACACGGTCATCATTGCTTTGGTCATTGCGTTAGCAGAGCTGAACGTTAACCAAATCGCTAAACACACCAACAAGTTACAAAGCACACCCAAAGCAAACGCTTGAACTGGGGTGTGGTGTAGCTTGTGTTGAGCAATGTTTAAAGCGTTTAAGCCCCATTGCCCGCCATCCAGTTGATACAAGCCTGCTGCGCTTACCAAAGCCAATAGGAACATGGCACCGATAAAGTTGCCGACATACACCTTGCCCCAGATAGACAGCATCTTCGTGAAGGTGATTTGCTTGTTAGCCCATGAGATGCTTGATAACACTGAGCTGGTAAATAGCTCACCACCGCAAATCACAATCAAGATCAAACCCATACTGAAGGCAAGACCGCCGGCTAAGCGACTCAGTCCCCATCCAGCATCAGCGCTGCCCGTGGTTACCGTGATGTAGAACAAAAAAGCAAGCCCGATGAATGCGCCAGCCATGATTGCCAAACTCAATGTCATGCTGCTGGTTTTATTTGCTTTACTTAATGCAAACTTCTCTGCTTCCGCCATCATTTCTGTTGGTGAGAACAGTTGATGATTTTCAGAAGTGCTGGTTGCCATATCCCCCCCTTGAACAATCCGTCATGTGTAATTCCTAGTGTTAATGACCTGGTTAATCCGTAATGGTTAATCAGTAATGTTTTGCAGGGCTCGTTGTGTCCTGCCATTCCAGATTAGGGCGTTGAGGGGTAGAGGTAAAATTGATAATTTTTAGAAACCACATCAAATTTATTGATATAGATTTGGTTACGCGTAGAATGAAATTGATTGCTCATTGGCTTTATAAAAAACGAGCATCAGGACACAAATAATTAAAAGCATTAAGGATGAATTTTGCGTTATTCATTAAAGCAACTCGCGGTATTTGATGCAGTAGCAGACTCCGGGAGCGTTAGTCAGGCAGCAGACAAATTGGCGTTGACTCAGTCAGCAACAAGTATGTCTCTTGCACAGTTGGAAAAAATGCTCGGCAGGCCTTTGTTTGAAAGGCAGGGCAAGCAAATGGCCCTGACTCATTGGGGCATGTGGTTAAGACCAAAAGCGAAGCGTTTACTGCAAGATGCGCAGCAAATTGAGATGGGTTTTTACGAGCAGCATTTACTAAGTGGAGAGCTCAAACTCGGTGCAAGCCAAACACCAGCGGAACACCTAGTTCCTGACCTCATCAGTATTATTGATAACGACTTTCCTGAGATGCGAATCTCGCTCGGCGTACAAAGTACCGATGCGGTTATTGATGGCGTATTAGATTATCAATATGACTTGGGTGTTATCGAAGGTCGTTGTGATGACAACCGAGTTCACCAAGAAGTGTGGTGTACGGACCATTTAACGGTGGTTGCATCGGCTCATCACCCGTTTGCGAAGCGTGAACGAGTAAGCTTGGCGCAATTAGAACAAGCAAAATGGGTATTACGTGAACATGGTTCGGGTACTCGCAAAGTTTTTGATAGCTCTATTCACCATTTAATTGGTGATCTTGATGTTTGGCGAGAGTATGAACACGTTCCTGTTTTAAGAAGTTTGGTTGCAAACGGCCCATATTTAACGTGTTTACCTTATCTCGATGTCGAACAGTTTGTTGAGTCTGGTCAACTGGTCACATTAAATGTCCCTGAGCTTGAAATGGAAAGAACCTTGTCCTTTATTTGGCGTGCTGACATGGCAGAGAACCCACTTGCTGAATGTATCAAGCGTGAAGGTAAGCGCATGATGAAAGGCAAACGGTCGGTTCTTTAGCCGCTATTCAACACCAATGCTAATAACTAAATGTGTTGAATAAGCGATTCCGGTCTCTATCTAGTGATAAATGAACAACTACGTACATTATTAATGTGATCGTGATCGGCTAAATAAGGGCTATCTTCCCATAGTATGCTTACTTGATTTTAAGTGAGGCTAAATCCGGTTGCGTTCAATTACGTAATTAGGCTTTAGAAATAGTATGAGTACATTAGTCGCGATTTCATTAACAACAGGTATTTTGTCAGGTCTATGGGGATGGATTGCTATCTCTTTCGGCTTATTGTCATGGGCAGGTTTCTTAGGTTGCACCAGTTACTTTGCTTCGCCAACAGGCGGCGTTAAAGGACTTGCAGGTAGCCTATTGACCAACATGACTGGCGTATTCTGGGCAATGGTAATTATCGAAAGCTCAACCTTCGCAGGGTTAGAGATTTTAGGCTACATGATTACTGCTATTGTGGCTTTCTTTATGTGTATTCAAGCGAAACAAGCGTGGCTAGGTTATATCCCAGGAACCTTCATTGGTTGCTGTGCGACGTTTGCTGCAGGTGGCGATTGGCAACTTGTAGTACCATCTTTACTGCTTGGTGGTGTATTTGGGTACTTGATGAAAGCAACGGGGCTATGGCTTCACGAGAAATCGACTCAATCTTCGGAAGTTGTTGAACAACACGCTAAACAGGCAAAGGCTTAATTCGTTAACCTAACCTTAGTTAGTCACTGTGAACTCTTGCAAGATAACCCCCAATTAATTTGTATATCGATTTATACAGGCACACCGTTTGGTGTGCCTTTTTTGGTTGAGGCGACTAGCTAAATATTTCATCAGTAGAGCAACTGATAGCATCTATAAGACAAATTATGCTTAGGTATTTCCATTCGCCATGGTGATCACGCGTTTTAATGTCCACCTTAACAAAAGTGGAATGCATTCTTGTCCTTGATTCTCGCAATGAGAAACAATGGCGAGTGCAAGGTCGGGTTTTGCATGTTTCTTCAATACCTTGGCAACCACTTTCTTTGGAGGGATAGGGTGATCGTAGGGAATCTTAACCATGTCACGGAAAAAGCTCTCAAACCCATTCATATATAGGTAATGCTCGATATCTTTATCTGGCAGTTCCGTGAGTCGATGTCTTTCCTGATCATTACCAAGCTTCGATAGCACCGTTGCTGCGTATTTTTTACCCGCCGCATCGCCGTCAGTTACCACATGCCAATCAATGCCAAACTCTTGCGCGACCTTAATCAGTGCCTTAAGTCCTGACTGAGCGAACTCAATAATCTGCACACCTTCGGCTGCTAGGTTATAGCCACATTGGTTGGCAAGCTCATTGAACAACCAAACCTCGGTTTCACCTTCTACTAATAGCCAACAGCGAGCAAACAGTGCCCCTGAGCGGTGGAAACGGATATGAAAACCAATTCGTCGAAGTTCGTCTTTACTGAAGTGGTTCATGTTGAGTTGATTGGCGATGGTTTTGTCAGACTGACGAACCAAGCGACGAATCGATTGAAGTGGAACCGCTGCAAGTAGGTCGCCACTGTTGGTGGTGAGGATTTTCTGCATGGGCAATTTCTGCATTAAGCTCCAAGCCCTTGCCAAGTGTGTTGGGTGCAATCGACCTTCTGGATCTTCAAGGATCAAAAGAGGGCGCGCACATCGTCTTAAGTCGTTTGGCCCTTTAGCTTGTAGATAAGCGTTAAGTAATCCCATGAATAATAAGCGGGTTTGTTTATTTTTGGTCTCTTCGACGAGTTGATGAATACTCTGATCATTGGCGCCCGCGGAATAAAGCAATCCGTCTCGTTGTTTTCTAGGGTTACGACGAGAAGTACTTTTGAAAGAAAAATAGTGCTCAATCAAACTTTGCATCGACTCTAGGCTACTGCGCATTTCCCCTTTATTAACGTGACCGGGAATCGCCATTAAACGACGGCATGTGTTGTCGATTCGTTTTTCTATTCTTGCTTGGCGACCATTACCGTTATTGGCGCCGTTTCCGTTTGTGCCATTTCCATTGCTAGCGTGATGATTCCCGTTTGAATTTGTATTATTAGCGTGACCGTTATTAGCGTGAACATTAGTCGGCAGGTGAGCATTGTGGTTAAGGGACTTGCCGTTAAAAGGACGATCAAAGTGCCTTGCATCACGCAAACGGATGACGGGATGTAAGGTCATCAATTCTTGAGCAAGCTTTTCAGAATGATGAAGCTTGAGCGGATTACCGTCCAAACCAAGAAATGCATAGTGTGTTGTTGTCTCATACTGTTCTAACGTCGCGCTGATGCGATAGTAGATGCGAAATACGCCAAATTCATCTTGAACCCAAATAGGTTTGAGTTTGCGATAACGACCTGCGTTAAGTTCGCTCTTATCGTTAGCTTTCAAAGCGAGAACAATTTGAAGATGTTGAGACTGCGGGTGTGAAACAGAGTAATCGACATGAAAATCGGTCATTTCAAAGTGATATGGCACACCGTCTGAGGGCAGAATGACGGAAAGGGCATCCAATAATGAAGACTTACCCCAAGTATTTTCACCAATAAGCGTGGTTAGCTCGTCAAACGCGAGTGACATGCGCTTGATACCTCGAAAGCCAGAAATCTCGATTCTTTCTAGTTGCATAGGCTTACTCCTAACGGAAGGCTCTGCTAATTATTTGAAAGCTAACAGATATCTTTAATCATAATCGAAAAATCCAAATCCGGTATGCTCACCTGTCACAAAACCCGTTGTTTATTAATACGGTGCAAAATGAGATTTTTGATCTATCTCGAGTATTTTTTTGCAGTGCAGTTTCATAAAATTCACGATTCTGTCATGATTCTCGACCTAGTATGAAGGGACAAAGAGAGAAGAAAATATGACTAAAAAGAATAAGCCGACAAAAATAGTGTTGGCACACATCAACGACACCCACTCATACTTTGAACCAACCTCGTTACAGCTATCACTTAAAATGAACAACCACATCATTGAACCTTATGTCAGTGCTGGTGGCTTTGCTCGAATTTCAACACGCTTCAAACAAATAGAACAAGATGCCCAGCGTCAGAAGGTTGGAACCTTGTTCTTGCACGCTGGTGACTGCTTCCAGGGCACGTTGTACTTTTCCTTATTCAAGGGAAAAGCCAATGCCGATTTGTTGAATGCCCTTAATATAGATGCCATGACGCTCGGTAATCACGAGTTAGACATGGGTAATGAGCCCGTTGCGATTTTCGCGAAAAGAATCAAATTCCCGCTGTTGGCCGGTAACTGGAATCTATCGAATGAGGATATCAATAAAACTCATACGCTAGCGGACAACGACATTGTTAAGCCTTATCTGCCTGAAACACGAAGTGCTTCTTTTATAACGAAAGAGTTTGATGGCGAGAAGGTCGCAATATTCGGCTTAAGCATCGACAAGATGGCAGGCATCGCTAACCCAGATATCGATACACCGTTTGAAAATGCTTTGGAAACAGCAAAAGGGACCATTGAGCAAATCCATCAAGCAGGTATCAACAAGATTGTGTTACTTAGCCATCTTGGTTACGAAGCTGATTTAGAGTTAGCAGCCAACGTAACAGGTATTGGTGTCATCGTTGGTGGTCATAGTCATCGCTTACAAGGTGACTTCTCTGATATCGGCTTAGTTAAAGATGATGAATACGGTGTGAAAATTGGCGATACCTATGTTGTGCAAGCGGGTTTCCACGCCATGAGCTTAGGACACTGCGAAATCGAGTTCGATTCTCAAGGCAAAGTGACGCACTTCAATGGTAAAAACGAACTGTTATTAGGCCGTCGACTCTTTATAGACGCGAAACTGAGTGAAGTAGGGCAAGACGATGCCCACGATATGGCGTGTGAGTTTTTAAACAATCACCCTAATATTGCAGTGTGTAAGAAAGATCCTGAGCTGCAGAGCATTCTGACGGATAAATACCAGCCGCGAGTTCGAAGGCTTCAGCAACAAGTGATTGCTCATGCAGACACTAAACTTCGCCATGTACGTATTCCAGATGCTAAAGGCCCGAGTCAACTAGCCCCCTTGGTTGCTCAATCATTTCACCATCTAATGAACAAGAAAGGGCATCAGGTTGACTTTGCCATTCACAACGCCGGTGGTGTAAGAAATTCACTGAACAGCGGCGATGTCTCTGTTGCCGATATTGCCGGAAAACTACTACCGTTTGCCGTACCTATTGGTGTGTATGAAGTAAAAGGTGAAACGATCGCTGGCATGCTTGAAGGTGCAATCAATAACGCGATTGATAATGGTGTCGTGGGCACAGGTTCAGGTAGCTTTCCTTATACACATAATTTGAGGTTTTGTTACCACAAAGAAGCGCCTATAGGACACAGGATTCACCATCTAGAAATTCACTCTGATGATTCAGGTTGGCAAGCTGTTTCTCGCAACCGTATTTACCGGGGCGCGTCGTCAGCCTATACAATGAAAGGCAAAGAGGGCTATAACGCTGTGTTGGATATGATCGGTGATGGCACGGTCACCACTGACTCTATGGCAGACTGCTTCATCGAGTTTCTGCAAGACCACCCAGAGTCGCTTCAACTCAATGAACCGTTGAATTGCATGGAGTGTTTTAGATAACTAAAGCTGATACTGATATTTAACACTATTACTTTGGGTTATTTATAAAATTGGCATTGTTTATGCTTTATCTCTGCAGGTCGCCTTCTTGTGGAGATATGCATGGATAAGAAAGATTGGTTAGATGCGGTAGCGGTTGTCGGTTGGGTATCAGTTTGGTCAGCGTTAGTGTATTTAATACCTGCCGCAGGGCTGTAAATTGCTCTTTTTGCAACTTCATTACGCAGTGCAATAGTGTGTTTGACTTGCGAATTTATTCTTAGAATCAATTCGCGTGTCTATTTGACAAAGTGGCATCAATCAGAAAGGAGCGTTTGCTCCTTTTTTGCTTTTTCCGTGCAAATTTATATAGACGAAACACAACCAGAGGATTATTATCCACGCGTTTGGGGAGTAGTTAGCGCAAGTTTACATATCGTCATCTCGTTAGGCCAAGAGTCTATCCGGTATGTAAAAGTGAAATCCCATATTTCACTTCAACGAGACCAACGCAATCACAGTCAAGATCCGTAATGGAGCTTGATATGCTTTGTTTGCGGAAGGTCTTTGTACAGTTCTTCCGCCCGGAGGAATAATGAACTCAACTCAATCTCTATTATCTACAAATAGTGAATCCTTTTTTTCATCGCCAATCATGACGACTTATGCGGGCTTTTTCCTGCTAACGGTTATTCTCGTCTCTATTGATATCTATCAGACTCGTGGCGGTAACGTTACTATCAAGAAAGCGGCAATCTGGAGTGTTTTCTGGTTTGTACTTGCGTTTTTGTTTGCTGGCTCGATTTACCTATTTTGGGACATTTATGCGCCGAACAGTGACTACACAGCGCAAAAAGCAACCGTGTCATTCATTACGGGTTACTTGTTAGAAAAATCCCTTAGCGTAGACAACTTGTTTGTTTTTGCGATGATCTTTGCTCAATACCAAGTTCCTGAGCATCTAAGACCTCGTGCGCTTCTTTGGGGCGTAATTGGTGCATTGGTGCTTCGTGCAATTATGATCGCACTAGGCGCACAGCTATTGGCGGAATACCACTGGGTGCTTTACGTGTTCGCTGCGTTCTTGATTGGTACAGGTATTAAGCTGGCATTAGACAAGGGCGAAGAGGAGAGTGTGAATACTCTGCCTGAAAAGCTACTTCGTAAAGTGATGCCGGTAACAGAGGACTTCCATGGCCCTGCATTAATGGTTAAACAGGGTGCTAAATGGGCATTCACTCCAATGATGTTGGTCATCGGTGCGATCGCAGTCATGGACGTGATGTTTGCATTAGACTCTATCCCTGCGATCTTTGCGGTAACACAAGAACCGTTCTTGGTACTTGCGGCTAACGTGTTTGCGTTACTTGGTCTTCGCTCGTTGTATTTTGTACTGCAAGGTATGATGGACAAGTTCATCTATTTGAAACCCGCGCTTTCATTCATCATGGTGTTCATTGGTGTGAAAATGCTTCTGGTTGATAGCGAGTGGGCTATCCCAACTTACTGGTCATTGGCGGTATTGGTTTCTACGATGACGATTGCGGTTATAGCGTCGGTTTATGCGAAGAAGCCAGGCATTGAACAAGTAAATTAAAAACAAATATAACTTATCGAAAAGTCGATAATGAACACGTGGCTGATGAAGTGGAAAATTTATTTATGTAAATTTTCTGTGACATTGGCCACTGTTGTTTGCGGGGTATTTGTACTAAAGCATGATTTAAACACTATATTGAATTTGTACTCACATAATCTGCATATCTATTTTGTGGCATTGTTAATGGTTTGTTTTATTAGAAAAACTAATCCCAAAATCTAATTTTAGTCATTTTTTAACCTGCAAAAGATCACCTATTATTCTTGTCATCAGAACGAAACACATTAATAAATTTATAGAGAGGCAATCATGGCTCAAGCAGTACAAATGAATACTATCGCTGTTCCTAACTCTATGGATAAGAAAACCTACTCGGTTAACTTCAAAGGATTGATTGCACACATTTTCGATATTCTTTTCGTAGACAACTCTCCACGTAGTTACTACGCAAGCGACCTATCTGGTCACATGCAACGCGATATCGGTATTAACCGTTAATCTCAGCGTTAACATGTAAATATAGAATTTTAAGAAAACGCCAGCCTCTAAAGCTGGCGTTTTTGTATCTGAAATAAACTCAATCTCTTCGTAAACTAAGCACCTGAAAGAAAAACCTAGGCATAACGGTCTGTATTTGAGCGTCATTCAATTCGCTTTGTACAAGGATCTCGGTATGTCACACGCCAAACGCAATTCATCATTGATTAAACTTTGTTTATTTGCCTTACCGATCGGCTTCTATTCCTCAGTGTCGCTTGCACAAACCTGGAGTAATGAAGGCCAGCCCGCACAGGTTATCGAGCTCTTCACCTCTGAAGGTTGTTCAAGTTGTCCACCTGCTGATCAGTACCTCAGTACTTTTGAAGACCATCCAAAACTTTGGACACAAGTTATTCCGCTTGCCTATCACGTCGATTATTGGGATTACTTAGGTTGGGGCGACAAGTTCGCGAGTAAGGCGTTTAGTCAGAAGCAACGCTTGTACAAAGCTTATGGAGTAACAAGTGGGGTTTACACACCCGGCTTTGTTGTCGATGGAAAAGAGTGGCGCGGTTACTTTAACTGGTTAGACAGAACGTTACCTTCTCTTAAACAACAAAATAACCCTAAGCTAACGGTCAACCATAAAGGCGATACGTTCAGCGTAAGTTACGAAGGCAAAGGGGATTATGTTGCTCATATAGCTTTGCTGGCGATGAACGAAGTCACAAGTGTAAAAGCTGGTGAAAACAGAGGTAAGAAGTTAGAGCATGATTTTGTCGTAGTGTACGATGGCTACCAACGTGGTGAATCTGAGTGGCAATTCAATGTGGACTTTGATCCGCTAGTCGCTTCGCCAGACGCAGTCGCTGTCTGGTTAACCGAGCCGAATTCGTATGCACCGGAACAAACGGTAGCAGGTTGGCTGAACTAACTGCAACCCACGACAATTGTGTAGCTGGAATACTCTTAGACGAAGTTGGTACGGCGAGTATCGAGGTTCTCACATCGATAACTTCGCTTCTGACGGATATTAATCAGTGAAATAGAAGCGAAGGGCGATTTAGTTACGTAATACTGCTGAAATACGTTAATATAGCGCGCTATTATTTTAGCTTTGAGTTCCTGCAATTAATGACTAACACCACTACACCAACCAACTTCTCTGATCTTGGCTTAATCTCTCCTTTGATGGCTCGTTTATCTGAGCTTGAATACCAACAGCCAACGCCTATCCAAGCGCAAGTTATTCCAAGTGTGTTAGCAGGACGCGATTTAATTGCAGGCGCAAATACCGGTTCAGGTAAAACCGCAGCATTTGCACTTCCACTGTTACAAAAGATTCATGAAGATGCCCCTCTGGACCGTCGTTCAGGCAAAGGTAACTTTGTTTCTGGCCTTATCTTGGTTCCTACTCGTGAACTTGCTAAGCAAGTGGCTGACAGCGTTAAATCTTACGCTGTGCATTTCAATGGCGCGATTAAAACGGTTTGTGTGTTTGGTGGTGTATCGGTAAACACTCAAATGCAGGCGCTACGTGGCGGCACTGATATATTGGTGGCAACACCGGGTCGTCTGCTTGACCTTATTTCGAGCAACGCTATCAAACTAGATAAAGTGAAAACGTTAGTGCTTGATGAAGCTGACCGAATGCTAAGCCTAGGTTTTACCGAAGAACTTGATGCAATCTTGAAGCTCTTGCCGAGCAAAAAACAAACCTTGTTGTTCTCTGCAACTTTCCCAGAGCAAGTTAAAACGCTGACTCACGAACTTCTAAGCGATCCAATTGAAGTTCAACTTCAAAGTGCCAATGCGAGCACACTGGTTCAACGTGTATTCGAAGTAGAAAAAGGTTGCAAGACAGCGTTACTCGCACACCTAATTCAACAACATGAATGGCGCCAAGCTCTGATCTTCGTTAATGCGAAGAACAGCTGTGAGCACCTAGCAGACAAGCTTTACAAGCGCGGTATCATCGCAGAAGTATTCCACGGCGATAAAGGGCAAGGTTCACGTACTCGTATCCTAGAAGATTTCAAATCTGGCGAGATTGACGTTCTGATCGCGACAGACATCGCGGCACGTGGTCTGGATATTGAGAAGCTTCCAGTGGTAATCAACTTTGACTTACCGCGTAGCCCGTCAGACTACATGCACCGTATCGGCCGAAGTGGTCGTGCAGGTGAAGTTGGTCTTGCGTTATCTCTGATCGATCACGAAGATTACCACCACTTCAAAATCATCGAGAAGAAGAACAAGATTCGTCTTGAGCGTGAGCAAATTGAAGGCTTTGAAGTGGATGAAGAAGCGACAGCTGAACTGATCGCAGCACTAAAACCTGTTGCGCCACCGGCCGGTACTGGCAAGAAGAAAAAGAAGAAGAAAGCTCCAAAAAACCAAGATGTGTGGCTGAACAACAACTGATCTTGAGTCAGCAAGCCATATAAATCAGCAAGCCATATAAATCAATAAGTAATAGACATTCAAAAGGTGCTTAATTGCGCCTTTTTTGTGTCTGTAGGGCTGGGATTTGAGTCGTTAATAAACGACTGTTGCAGTGTTAAACAACCCGATAAGCCGTTCGAAGGATAGCGTCCTCCATAAGAGATTCGGCGATTTAACGCTTTGCTCATAACCTGTTCGGGTTTTGAGCAATTGGGTAACCGCGTGAAGACCTCGATTAAACAATTAGTGCTGGCCACTTCATTTTTCCTGTTTACCCAACACTCTTCTAGTGCTGCTGAATTTGAGGTTAAAGGGGTTAATAAAACTCTCACCGAAAATGTAGAATTATATTTAGAACCTTTAGCCGATGTTCCTGCATCACAGCTATCGAAAACGAAGCTATCTAAACGTATTCAAGATGCACTCAACCCTTATGGTTATTATCACCCACAGCTCGATATCGACCTCAATGATTCTGATAACGTGATCATTAACATCGATTCTGGTCCTGTCATGCGCATCGCAGAATCGATAGTAAAAATAACAGGTGAAGCTAGCCTAGATGCGGAGTTCATCAATATACTCAATCAAAGCAAGTTAGGCTCAGGTTTAACTTTGTCTCACCAAGAATATGACCAAACTAAGCGTGCGATTTTCTCTTTAGCAAAGCGGAAAGGTTATTTTGACGGCAGGTTTATCGAGTCAAAGATTGAAGTTATTCCTAGCGAGAACATCGCGAATATACACTTGTATTTTGCAAGTGGTCCACGCTACAAGTTCGGTTCTATAAGTATTCCTGATGATGGGGTTGACCCTACTCGTATCGAGAAAATACCCACCTTTAAAAAAGGTGATGACTTTGACACCATCAAGTTAGGTGAACTGCAATCTGATTTGTCAGACACTCAATGGTTTCGAAGTGTCATCGTACATGGTGACTTTGACAAACTTGATGACAACCTAGAAGTTCCAATTGAAATCATTGCCGAGCCAAGTTCTCGAAATATCGTGCAGGTCGGTGGCGGCTATTCTACAGATCTCGGTTTACGCGCCTCTCTCAGTTGGTCAAAGCCTTGGTATAACCGGAGAGGCCACAGCTTTGAAACACAGACATATTTGTCTGAACAGGAGCAATCACTTCAGTTGGGGTACAAAATCCCCACAGAGAAAGTCACAACGGATTACTTTGGTATTCAGTTTGAATCGAAACGAATTGATCATCGAGACACCAATAGCTTTACAAACGATCTTAAGTTCGAACGTTACTGGCAATTAGACAGTGATTGGCAAAGCACCATTTATGTCAAATACTTGCACGAACAGTACCGTCAGGCGTCTGAGGAAGAGCAATCGCAATTACTGTTACCTGGCATCAGTTTTTCTCAGGTTGATCGTAAAAATGATCAGTTGGAGCTCAATCATCGACACATCTATTCTGTCGAGTATTCTGACCCTAGTCTGTTCTCTGACTCAAGGCTGTTGCGGTTGGAAGGAAACAGTGTCCTTTCATGGGATATTAGTGACAGGCAGAAGCTCCATTTCCGCTCCAACGTAGGCATCAACATTGCCAAATCATTATCTGATGTGCCGTCGTCGCTGCGGTATTTTGCTGGTGGCGATGGAAACCTGCGAGGTTATGGTTACGAATCTATCTCCCCTAGAGACGAGAATGGTGAACTAACGGGGGCACGTTATATGTTAACTGCTGGGCTCGAATATCAGCATCAAGTCTATCGTTCAATTTGGTTGGGCGCATTTCTTGATGTGGGTGATGCATTTGATCAACAAGCGGATTGGAAGCGTGGGACGGGCGTGAGTTTGATTTGGAACTCACAGTTAATGCCAGTTAAGCTCGATTTTGCTTACGGCTTAGATGCGCCTGAAGGCGACGAATTTCGTATTCATTTTTCCTTTGGTACTCAATTCTGATTTTTGTACGCTGTTTATGCACTCGTGAGGATGCGAACCATCTAATAGGATTCAAGTAAATCGAAAGAGCGTAATAACCTTTGTGCTTTAGCAAACACAAAGGTAAAAACAATGAAAAAGCTACGATTCGGTGTATTTGGTAATATGGGCCCTGAAGCAGATGCTCTGTTCCAAGATATCGTCGCCAAGAAAGAAATTGAACACGGCGCACTTAAAGACTAAGACCACATGGCCATGATAGTGGTGAAAAACTCAGATATCCCCGATCGATCTGAAGTGATTAACGAAGGCGGTACCGATCCTGTGCCTGAACTGATTGAGTCAGCGTGCATTTTAGAACATGCCAATGTTCAGTTTGGCGTAATGACCTGTAACACCGCTCATTACTTTAGACCTGAGGTTCAAAAGCACACCAACGTTTATATCGTCGACATGCTTCAAACCACCGTTGATCAAATCAAAGAGCAGAACTCTGAATCTGTTGTTGGTATTTTATGTACCAACGGCACATACAATTCGGGAATCTATGATCGTTACCTAACGGACGCGAATCTGGTGTTCGTTAAGCCAGATTCCTTTGAGCAAGAGCATAACGTGCATAGTGCTATCTATGGTGAAGTAACCGGTGAGATGACAGAGTGTGGACAAGCAATCCGAGAAACCAACGGGATCAAAGCGGGCGAGTTTGAGCGTAATGCCGCACTGCTTGCTGTAGCGATTCAATCCATCGTAGAGAAGGGCGTTGATACGGTTATTTGGGGATGCACGGAACTTCCTTTGGTTAGAAAGCAACTTGAAACGGCATTTCCAACAGTCACTTTTATTGATCCTATGGAAGCGGTAGCTGAGCGTGTCGTTGATATTTACCGTCTCGCTGAGCAATATGTGGAGCGTGGACATGTGGATTACAACATTAATGATGTTAATTCGATCTTCACAACGCTTGATATGGTGAACTACGTAGCCCAAAGAGCGATGACCTACCGTCTATAAGCTCAGATACGTGTATTTGAAACATGAAAAAGCCGCGAATTACGCGGCTTTTTTACATTTGGACTGGAGAAAATTAAGATTCGAAGCTGAACACTTAAAGCTCGAACTCGCCATTCATTTTTCGAAATAACCAATCAGGTACCTTGTTCCATGAACTGTAGTTCGGGTTCTTAGTATGGATTTGTTCCTCTGAAGCCCAGATGGTGTCACCTGATTGTTCTCGCGACACAGCCCAGAACAACTCCTCTTTCTGACGTGTTAAGTAGTGTGTCACTTGCTTCGCAAACTCTTCACTGTCAACCAACACCCCAAACTCAACGTTGAGAAAGTCTGATCTTGGATCGAAGTTAGAAGAGCCAATATAGGTGACACGCTCATCTAAAATTACTGTCTTGTTGTGGTAGTAGGTATCAACATGAAAGTAGTGATCATCATTGATCGCTTGGCTTTTGTACTCATAGATACTTACGCCCTTGTCGAGTAGAGTCTCACGGTGTTTTTCGTAATACGCAGGCACAAAGCCCGAATCATTAGAAGCCGATGAATTCGTCAGTAAGGTGACTTCGGCTTCGCTCTCTCTAAGTGCATCGACGAATACAAACTTGTTATCGCTTGGCACCATATAAGGCGTAGAAATAATAACCTTAGAAGGTGTCGGTACTTTTTGCTTCATCAAGTGTTCAATACGTTGGCGAAAGTAGGGCTTGTTGTCATTGAGTTTCTCCAGTGAGTCAAATACCGGCGTGACAGAGGCTGAAATGAACTTCGGTTGGTTTAAGCTCTTTATCTGCCTTTCGACTTCAGACGTGATCAATGCTTGATTCTTTTCACCTTTGTTCAACGCTTTGGTGAACGCTTGGTATTGCTCTTTCTCTTTGATTTTAATGCGTTCTTGAATTGGCACTACATGCTCACTGTTCCACAACGCTTGGTAGTTTCGGTCGAAAGCAGCAATCACGTCGCCTTTAAACAGCACATCCATATCAAAGAAGTTGGCACTTTCGCTGTAGCCAAAGTAGTCATCACCGATGTTGCGCCCACCGAGGATCATCGATTGGTGATCAACGTTAAAGTATTTCTCATGCAGTCGATTATCTAACTGTTTTTGATGAGTAGAGAAGTTGAGCGCACGACCAATCCAGCCAGCTTTACGTGACTCAAAAGGGTTGAACAGTCGAATCTCAATATTGGCGTGTGAGTCCAACTCCGCAAGCCATTTGTCATTGAATACCAACAAGTCATCCAGTGTGAGGCGCACGGCCACATCGCGGTCAGCGGCGTGTTTCAGCTCGTTTAACAGCATCAGCCCTAGAGTGTCGTTTCCCCAAGAGAAGTAAGTCATATCAATCGAGTGTTTTGCTTGGCGAACCAGATCAATGCGGCGCGCAAAGGCTTCAGGCGCACTCGGGATCAAATAGACTTCGGCTTGATGTTCTGTGCTTTGCCAGTTAGCTTCGAAGTCAGGTTCAACATCGGGGTAAGGTTGGGCACATCCTGTGACCAAAGCAATCAACATTATTGTGCATGCTGTTTTTAGTTTGCTAAGTGTCATAACTAACCTGCGTTTAAACATAAAATTTGGATATAGAAACGGCCAGCGAGCTGGCCGTTAAAGTAGGAAGGGTGTTGAATATGTTTAGTTTAGGTACCAGTCCCAAGGCATAAGACCTTGCTCTGCTAGACCCGTTAAGCGACCTTCACGAAGCTTAGGATCAACACCTGGGTTTGTGACATAGTCCCAGTCGAAGGTAGTGCTGTTGTCGCTGAATCCTGCACCATCAATGACAAGCACATTGTCGGTAGCATCGCTGTACTGGTAGCTCTGGAACAATTCATCGCTAAACCAAATACGCGACATTTCGTTCATAAGGGCTTTATCTTTGCTTGATGGATTTACTTCGCTTCCATCAAAACGTACAGCTTTGTTGAACATAAATGGCAGTTCTGAACCGTTACATGCACCGCTGATGCAACCAATCGTTTTGAATAGATCAATGATTGACAGTTGGTCGTATTCGCCCGTTTCTTCATTTAGACCTGTTTTATAGTTCCACATGTTAAAGCTTGGTTTGTGCTCAAAGTGGTATAGCGTTGCTTCTACTCCGCTGTTTGCTGCCATGTGACGAGCTGGACCATTGAACAAGGTGTCATTTAGCAAGGTTTTAAATTGCTTCATGTTGTCAAGAGCGCCACCAAAGCTAGATTCTGAGTTAGGGTAGAAGTCTGTTAGATCTAGAGCAGCTTTTACCTCATCATGACTAGCAAGTTCTATGTCTCCAATAATTGATAAGCAACTTAAGTAACTATCCTCACCATTAGATGCACTTGCTAGGCATATACCAAATGCAATCGAATTTAAAAAATTTACGTCAATGTTGATGTCTGTATCTAAACCAAAAAATAGCTGTGTTACAGACTTATATGCCGTAAGGGAAAGCGTCATGTTTTGGGTCAACTCTTCAGTACTCATCCCCCCAATTTTAGTTTCAAGCATGGCTACGTTATCTTCATCACTCAACCAATCCAACATACTTAATGCAAGTTCTTCTGAGTTTGTATCTTCGTTGATCTCGGGCTTTATATACTCAATTATGGTAGGAACTAAAAAGGTCACATTGAATAACATGCCGAAGCTGTTAGATTCACTAGCGTTATTTCCAAGTACTGTAGACACAGCGAAATCTTTTTTTATAGGTGTTTCAATAGAACTTACACAAATTTCATCAGCGTCTGAGTCTGTCTCTAGCTCTTTACAAAGAATATAGGGAGCAAATGGCATAAGGGTAGACATTGGTGTCTTATCAGAGTTGGAACCCAATTTTATATTTCCTTGTTCGTCTGTATCATTAAACTTGAGTTTGTAATTCAGTGAGAGTGACAGAGAACTAAGTAACCAGTTTTTCAGTTGTTCAATACCATCCAAAGCTGTTTCTTGCGACGCCATGATCTTGTCAAGCGAAGTGTCTGCTGTAAAACCCTTACTGCGATCTTTTGCAACTTCATAGCTTGGATACTCAAACCCATAAGGGTTGCTTTGCATGATTGCACGTTGGAAATATTGACCTGCGATATCATGATCTTGCTGTAAGAAACCAATAGACATAGCACCAGAGCCTTGACCCATAACGGTTACGTTTTGAGCGTTACCACCGAAGTCGGTAATATTATTGTGTACCCACTCCAAGGCACGCTTCTGGTCACCTAGGCCATAGTTGCCATCTTTGTAAGCGCCTTTAACCCATTGAGTACCTAACTGACCAAGACGGTAGTTAAAGCTTACATAGATGAAAGGCTTACCATCGTCGCTTCCTTGAGCAACCACGGTATCACCTTGGATGAGCGGCTCTGCACCAGAACCGTATTCGAAATCACCACCGTGAATGAATACATAAACCGGTAGTTCTGCGTCAGCATCTACGCCTACTGGGCGCCAAATGTTCAGGTTCAAACAGTCTTCAGATTGTGTCTGTGAAACGGTCTTCAATTGAGGACATGCATCACCAAACGAAGTGGCATCAATGTCACTCCCAAGATCAACCATTTCACTGTGCTCAAAACGCTCTGCATCGGCAAATTTAATGCCTTTAAAAGACTCAACTGAAGCCAGTTTGTCGTCTTCGGTATTCGACGTAATAACCAGCTCTTCTTTGGTCGCTTTGATACTTGCGTCGCCGATTTGAGTGGTAAAGGTTTCTGCAGGTGCTGGAATTAAAGGTTCAGGTTTATCAGGGAAAGGAACCGTTGGTTGGCTATCGTCGCCACAGCCTATAAGGGCAGTAGCAATAGACAATGCGATAAGTGAGCGGTATGCAATATTCATATTTAATTTTCCACAATAATATTCGGTATAGTTACGATCAAACGCACTTGTATCGACAATCCTGCAGTTCCATTGGGTATTGCGCTCCATCTATGGAGCATCGACATGGCATATATTTGAGTTGTCATCTTGCTGGACGACTGAGCTTCAGAGGCTCGTATGAAAATATCGCTCTAACGAATCTATATTCACAATAGAGCGATGGTTTGACCGTTAGAATCGATAGCCAAGGTTCAATGTCACAGCCGAACGAGTTTCACCTTTGTTGTACAACACGGTCATGTTGTAATGCTTGCCAATCTGTTTGTTGACTCCGGTTAAAAATGCCCACTGGTTAATGTCGACACCAACGTCGTAATCAAACTCAATATCGTCTGTCTTTACAGTACCTTGCATACGTGAATCTAAACCTTGGTATTCAGCACCAACGAAGAATTGAGCGCGATAATCAACTAATTGGTAGCCCAACATTGGCTGAATCGTGACAATGCCGTCACCCCAATCATCCATCCCTTTCAGACGGGTTTGTGAATAGGTGCCGGTCAGTGATGCAAAGAACTCTTTGTAACCAACAGATAGTGTTGTACCCGCACCGCGTAAGTCATATTCGAGATGCAGTGGTACATTTAAACGCCCACTGTTACACAGTGCTGATACGCCCTCGCATAGTTTGTCACCTAGACCAGGTAGTTTGTTATTGAGTTTATCTTGTAGATATTCTCCCGCAGCGCCGGTGTAAGAGGCATCAACATTCGCGTCAACGTTTACCTTTCCTACATATCCGAATACATTCCAGAACGGCAGAATATTCACATCACCACGTATTGAAAGACTTTCTGCTTTAACCGTTGCAACGCTATCTTCAGGGTCGAACAGGTCATTCAAGCGCACACCGCCAATCACGTAATCGGTCATAGGAAGGTTCATGTCTTGATTGCGATAAGCAACTGAAACACCGAATGGTAATGGCAAATCGATACCTTGACGACGCACCATGTCACCCATTAAAGGGAATACTCGATCTAACTTAACACTCGCTTCTTGCATACGAGGATCTGAAACTTCTTTTAGACGCTCTTCATGCAGGACATTAACGCCGTTGTCGTCTTCATAAATTGCGACGGGTTCAGTTACAGCGCTCATGGTCATCGGTTTCGTTTTAGACGTACCCTCGATGTTAGTTGTCTTACGTTCAATAACGACTTTACCAGAGTCTAACGTTTGGAAATCAATCACTTGGTAATAGGTATCGACTTTTGACTTACCAAGATTAAATGGCTTGTCGTTGGTGATTACCATGCGTTTTGGTGTGCCGCCTACAAGTTCAATATCAACATTCAAGAAACGGAAATAGGCGATGTCTTGTGGTAAGCCGTATTTCGAATAGTTGAAGCTAATGGTCACGTCGCCGTTGTCTTTTTCATTGACTTTCACTGACGATGGATCGAAGCTTTCTGCATAATTTCTTAGTCGATACTCAGTGCGCGTAAACTCTTCAATTTCATCGATCAGTTTTTCGTTTTCATCCAGCTCTTGCGGGTTGTATTTGACGCGCAGGTCGATGTTGCCTTTGCTGTCTGTGTTTTTTATCAGATAGACGCTTGAGTCACGAACCTCATCGCCAATTTGTATGGTTCGATGTGCGTGTTCAACTAGGTGTTCGCCCTGTACGAGCGAACTGATTGCTAGCTTTGGTAAATCATGACTGATGCCATATTTGTCAAATAGTGCTCGACCTTTTTCCATAACTTCGCTGTAAGTATTGGTTTCTGCCGCAGACGCAAAATTGGGGGTGGTAAGTAATAGGGCGCTCGCTAACACAGAAAGAGTATGGGTCTTACAGGCGCTGGTGCGTATTTCAAAAAAACTCATGACGGTTTCCACGCTGAGTGGCCTCAAACCTTCGAGACTCAAACAGTCGATGTAATACTGAACGTCGTGTTCAGTTGTTATGTATTTATCCGTTAGGATTGCTAGTGTGAATGTCGCGACTAAAAATGCATTGCGTCAATCAATGAGAGGATTTTAATAGGAGGTGGCAGATCGCGTTAATCGCTTTTGATGGACGCTATCCTCACTTAGTAATAATTAGCATTAATCAATTGATTTATAATGATTTTCAATAGATAAAAAAACGGCCTGTGAAGTAAAAATACTTGGCAGACCGTTTTGTTGTGAGTTGTTAAGCGCATTTAGTTCTAAGCAGCTACCCTCACTCTAAATAGATCAGTAAACAACTTCGCTATCATCAGAATAATCAAAATGTTTACGAGCATCAAAAGTGGCGTTTCAATTCCATAAACAGGTGTGAGGTTGAGCGCACCAGATGTGAGAACAACTAATAAGTTAATACCCAATATTCGGTGTACCATGAGCTTAGGTGTCGCGAACACTTTCCATATCACCATAATGTTAAGGAAGTAGAATAGTCCCAGCTCCCATAGTTCTGTCATTAATGGCATCACAAAGATGTATTGCAACAGAACCACCGACCCTGTACCCAACACACCATAAAAAGCGTCCTTAATAACGCTTGGTGGCATGGTCGGCACCATAGAAGAGAATACACCGGCTAACATAGGAAATATGAAACCACCTGGAACTGGAAGATAAATCCAAACCAACAGCGATGTGATAAACATCGACACGCCTTGCAGCACTTTGCGCCCATCTTCATTCAAATGTTCAACAAACGTGCGATGTGCATGATGCCAAGACACGTCTTTATGATCACCTATGACATTGAGTTCACCCTCAACAAGAGATTGTTCTGGTGTTAATACATCGAACGTCTTCAAGTTGTGAGTAAGAACTGCCCATTGGATATCTAAGTCTGATTCGCTGTTACTTTGTTTGAGTAATGTATCTTGGATATGTGCCATTTCATCGATACGCAAGCGCCATGTTTGGATGTTCTCTTTAAGGTGGTAGCTTCCGGTCAGTGGCAGATCTAAAAGTTGATACAGCTTATCAATATTCGCGGTGTTGCTTTCAAGTGCGGCAATGTCGATGTTGTCTGTTTTTTCCATCGCAACTAACAACGCTTGTTTACTGGTTTCGAAACGTTGTACAAAGTTGAGTTCAGTATTCACTGGCCACACGATGCGATACACAATAGAGAACACAACAACACCTAATAGTGTTTCTTGAAGTCTAAGTACAGCAAAGTGAAAGGTGGTTTGGTTATCAAACCCGCCCAGACAAGCAACAATCGAACACACGGTAAATCCTATTGAAAAGATGTAGCCGTATTTCTCGTCACTAGACATGAAAATACAAGTGCCCAAGAACACGGTAAGAAATGTTAGAAACAAAAATCGATCTTGTGAAAACATCGCAATGAGGAAAAAGGCATAACCGGTCCCTAACAAGGTTCCCATTAACCGGTTATGGCCTTTGTTTATTGAATGGGCGAAGCTCTCGTTCAATGCCATCACTGCGACGGCTATCGCAGCCCAATACGGTTTTTCCCAACCAAACCACAACGCTAGGCAGATTGCGATAACTATAGAGAGTGCGACTTTAATCGCGTCTTTAGTCGATGCAGTGAACATAAGAATCACCTAGCTATTTTTGATTATTTTGATCGAGGCAGTCATACCAACACGCAGTTGTACGTCTTCTGGTATTTTGTCTAACTTCACTTTGATAGGGATGCGTTGAGCTAGGCGTATCCATTGGAAGTTTGGATTCACGTTTGGCAATAAATCATTACCTGTGCTGCCGTCTTGCTTCGCGATACCAAAACCAATACTTTTGATATGTCCTTCTAGCTGAACATTGTTGTGCATCATTAAGGTCACATAAGCAGTGTCCTGAGCATCGACACCGACTAAATCAGTCTCTTTGAAATAACCTTCAATCCAGAAGCTATCTTCATCAATTAGCGCAACCACAGGTGAATTCGCGACAACTTGAGAGCCAACACGTAGGTTCAGATTGGTGATATAGCCGTTAGTAGGCGCATATACCTTGGTGTACTCAAGGTTGAGATGTGCTTCTTCTACGTTCGCTTTTGCCAGTTCGACATTTGCGGCGCTGGTTTCTACCGCGTTGTTCAAGTTGTTTAGTGTCAGCACGGGCACGGCACCGGGCGTTCTTTTCTCTAAATTCAACGCGCGTTGCTCTTCGTTTTTGGCTTTGGCGAGTAGGGCAAATGCTTGTTTTTGAGTCGCAAGTGCTTTTCTGTAGGTCGCCTTGTAAATACTCGGATCGATCTCAAAAAGAAGATCGCCTTTTTTTACCTTCGAGTTGTCTTCGACATGCACTTCAATGACTTGACCCGTGACTCGAGGTGTAATCGAGACGATATAAGCGCTGACTTGTCCGTCTCTGGTCCATGGGTTACTTGAGTACGACTGGTAATAGCTATAAACCACAGTTCCCGCAGCAGCCAATAATAAAAGTGTGATGAGATAACGTTTGATCACAGTAAGTGCCTCAAAAAATGGTAATAAAATGGCCGATAGCGCCAGTAAAAATCACGATCAAGCTCAGTTCTGCTATTGCAGGAAAGGCGACGTACTTATGAAGGCCAAACCGTGTCGCGATTGACCCTGTTAGCATTGTCAGTATGTAAGCCAGTGCGATAACCAATAACAGCGGTGGGAAGTAGACTTCATCCCACACAAGCTCATGCGGCATGGTATTCATGGTTCTGTTCTCTATTTGTTTGATGAATGCAACGATAACGGAGTTCGATTTATTGTGATAATCGCTTATAGAGGATCGTACCCGTCAAAATCCAACTTTATTCGGTGATTATGCCAACTGCCTCTTTGTTGAGAGCCGTAAGCCAGTAAAACAACGGTAGGTAGGTTGTCGTTCTTGAAGTGGAAACACTTAATTGAAATTGATTTCGAAAATCATCCACTTTTGCCGGTTTAAGATAAATCTATTTAAACCAATCACTTAAGGTGTAAATTGCACTTCAAAAACTATGCGAACAGTTAAAGTGATGATTTGATCCATCAAATGGGATTACATAATAAAACCTTTTGTTCTTAATATTCGCTTCGAAGCAACGAGATGCTTTATTTATTTTGAATAATCCAACAAATATCATTATTAAGTTATTCGTTAGATTATTTACTCCTTATATTTAGTAACAAGAGTAAATTTGTCATGGACATTATTTCTAATCTGTTTGACATGGCACCATTTGTCGCACTATTTATTACACTCTCATTGGGTTATATGGTTGGTAAAATTACTATCGGCCGATTTGTTTTAGGCGGTGTGGCCGGAACATTATTAATGGGCGTAATTATTGGGCAATTTGGTGTTCAGATTGATCCCGGCGTAAAAAGTATTTTCTTTGCGCTCTTTATTTATGCTGTGGGTTATCAAGGCGGCGCACAATTCTTTAAAGCGCTTAACTTTAGAACCATCAACATTCTGTTGTCTGCGGTTGTTATGACGGTTTCAGGCTTATTGTGTGTACTTGCCGCTGCGTGGTTGTTTGACTTAGATAGAGGTACTGCTGCGGGCCTAGCTGCCGGTGGTTTAACTCAGTCTGCGATCATTGGTACTGCAGGCGATGCGATCGCCCGTTTGGGTGGTGTGTCTGAAGAAGCCAAACATCTGATGCAAACTAACGTTGCTGTTGGTTACGCTGTAACATACATCTTTGGTTCATTAGGTCCAATCCTAATGGTGACATGGGTATTCCCAACACTAATGAAATGGGATATCCGCGCTGAAGCAATCAAAATGGCAGAAGCGAACTCAGATGGTAATGCAGAGCTTGGTGCTGGTGAATTCAATGCGATGACAAAACTTGAGACTCGCGCTTTTGAAATCAAAGCAGAGAGCAAACTGAATGGTTTGACACTAGCCCAAATCAATCAAGATTCAATAGACGCATGCATCGAAGTTATCGAGCGTGATGGCAAAGCGATTGAAGCAGACAAATTTACTAAGTTTCAACAAGGCGATGTTCTGGTTATCACAGGTACTCGTAAAGCCATTGGTCAGTTGAAAGGTGACTCTGTTGGCTCTGAAGTTGTGCTTCCAGAAGAGTACGAAGTCATTGAAGAGAACCGTCAGCTTATCGCAGACAACAAACAACTGATTGGCCGTACACTAGGTCAAATCAAATCAGAAGCGAACAAAGGCACTTACCGTGGTGTTTATGTGACTGACTACCTTCGCGAAGGTGTATCAATCCCAGTTCACGCTGACCTTGTTGTTAAGAAAAATGATGTTATTCAATTAACTGGCTCACCAAGCGATATTAATCGTGTTCAAGGTACAATCGGTAAGCCAATGAACTCAGCAACAATGACTGACTTCATTGTACTAGGCATGGGTATGGTATTGGGTCTTTTGATTGGCCTAATCAACTTCAAAATTGCAGGTATTCCGGTCACTATCGGCTCTGGTGCAGGCTGTCTAGTGTCAGGTCTGATTGTTGGTTGGTTACGCAGCCGTAACCCACATGTGGCGCAATTCCCAGAATCAGCAGCAAGCTTTATTCGCGACTTCGGTCTAGCAGCATTCGTGGGTATCGTTGGTCTTGAGGCTGGCCCTCAAGCGGTAGACACCATCAAAGAACACGGTATGAGCCTACTATTCTTGGGTGTTGCGGTAACCATCATTCCACAGATTATTTC